>CALDEW010000179.1 GCA_937942355.1 uncultured Pirellulaceae bacterium
CGCCGCCGATAGATCTGCTTCTGGCGTACGATCAAGCACGTCCAACGCCATCGCCAACGAAATCTCTGGCGACTCCGCCGTATGAGCTTCAATGAGATCTGCCTTAATTCCCAACCACTGAGACTTCGTATCAATCCGATAAGTAACCGCCGAACCGCAAAAGTAGCTCGAAACGCCCGGCACGCCGCCCAGCATCGCCGCCGCCAAACCGCTAGTGCAGCTTTCTGCCAAAACCAGTTTTAAGTTGTGCTTTTGCAGTGCTTGGTACACTGATTGCGCCGAAGTCATTTCCATCAAACCGTCCTCTTACTTTGCCAGCGCGTCGATATCAATAACTTCGCCATCGGAGATCTGCATCAGCAACTCCCACGTACCGGCATCTAAATCCTCGAACACGTGAACACTGCCATCGGTCAACCCGACCGTCGTGCCGTCTTCATTTTCATCGGTCGCTTCAATCGCCTTTTCTCCATCGTCTGCCTTAAGATCATCAGGCTTACTCCAAATAACCGCCGAGGAAGGTTCGACAACCACCGCCAACGCGGTGTTAGAGGAACCATCAGTGATTTTACCAAATCCAATTTCTCCTATGCCGTTTTCTTGAGGTGTCCCCAAAACGCCTCCTTCTCCCGCGATGCCAAGGAATACCGTTTTTCCATCACTGGATTCCATATCCGCGTGGCAATAAATGGCTGGCATTTTCTCGATCAGTGTTTTGTTGTGGTCACTGTCCCAAGGTTCATCAAGGTGGAACTGTTTGTACAAATCCCCCTCTTCGATAAACGGCAGAATGTGCACCCGCCAACTCAATAGCGGCTCCCCGTCTGCGTCTTTGGAACCGGTAGCGGGAAACTTCATACGCGCCGCTTCAAAATTCAAACACGCCACTAGAATCCGTCGAAGATTATTCTGCATTTTGGTCTGCGGCTTGGCCAACACGTCACTGGATCTCGTAAACGACGCCCCTCCCATCATCAGCATCGTCACCGGCGGCGATGATCCCGGCAGAGTATGTCTACTGAACGCCTCGATGCCCGCCGGCGTTCGATAGACCCCAGTTGCACCTGAATCAAGTCCCTCAGACAACACTTCCAGCTTCGGAATGTCACCGAAGGTGAAACCAGGAAGCAACTCCTCTTCATCGTCCATGAAACCAAACATCACCGTGAAATGGAAGAAAATTTCCATCAATTTGACAGGGTCAAGCGTCGACACGGCGACGGGATTGCCAAAACCATTTTCTTTGCCGAACTCGATCAATTGTTTTGCGCGCCCGGTATCTGCAAAAGTATCACCGTCGATCATACGGTCAATTTGAGCCGCAACGAGATCCGTGTCGGTTGCAAAAATCAGCTGGTCATTCGCATGAGCCCAACACAATTCCACGGGAAAGAACATAAAACCCATTGGCTTTGGCTTAACCTCATAGATCTCGAAATCGCGGTGCGTGCTTGTCTCCAAAAGGTCTTCTACTTCCGGCCACTCAGAGATGGTCTCAATAACTGTCTCATAGACCGCCGGAAACGACATTTCATCCGAGATGCCTAACGAAACAATTACCTGTGGTCTACTTCCCTCCAAATCCACGTCAAATGAAGCACCGGCAAACCCATCAAAAACATTCAGCATCTCCTCCTGAAGGCTCAGCCCAAACATTTCTTCGAATTGTTCTTCGGCATCGGCCACCGGATCATCGCCAATCTGCTTCCCGACACTTGCGATGTAGCTAATGACCTCTTCGACAGGAATGTGTGTCTGCAGACCAAACAAGGGACGTTTTGGCATTCGCGCCAATTCATGCGTTTGAAGTGGTTTGCCCGGCAGCAACTTTTCCATCTGACTTTCGGGCTTGAGATCCATCGCAGCGCGTGACACGGCACCTTCATCGTCCATTCCTGACACGAAACATATTGCCGTCAGTGATTCGACATCGATAAACGTGCTAACGGGCTGGCTCACACTCTCTAGAATTGTTCCTGACAGATACGCCATCGACGAGAACTTTTCCACCTTCAGTCGTTGTCGATACTCGGTAAACCAGACCGGCGGTTCGGTCTGCATGTTCTTCAAACCTCGATCCAACATGCCTTTACCGATCCCGATGACTAAGTTGTCATCCTTAATCAAGAACTCGACCGGCACCGGCATGTCCTTCTTAATTTGAATCCGCGTCAGACCATCCTTCTCAATCACATCGCATTGCGTCTTATCCGCATTTGCCACAACGCCTTCCAATTGAGTGACCAACTGCTCCAGCTCCATCTTTTGGTCGGCCAAAGGAATCAAGATCGCTCCTTTAAACTCTGGCGATCGTCCATCGAGTTCAATATCGGTCGCAAAAATGGATGCTCCGTTGGACAGCGAGCTCTTCATCGTCTTGATCGCCAGCCGCCTCAGCAACGACATCTCACCCTTTCGATCAGCATCGCCGCCCAGCTCTTTTTCTAATGCCTCTTTGAATTTCCCAACGGCCAACAGTATCTCGGGTTTGGCCATCCATTTTGATGTAGGGTCATCGCCTTGGATCGCTCCCATGCCCGTCCAAGCGAAATACATTTGCGCATCGTTGTCCGCGAATCTGCCAAGCATCGGATCTTCAGGGCCTGGGGGCATACCCAGCGGTAAACCTAGCCCTCCCGAGGCGAACATCAGAAACACCAACAACACCTCGAAAAATGAAGACCTCACCATGGCACCCTCTAAAAACATTGAATTTCGCGGCCAAAACAAACAAAACACCGCCTCAAAATCGGTATTGGGTCCGTTGTACTACTTATCTAATATCCTGTCCAAGAGTTTCAGCAAAATCTCTCATCAATTACGAAAACATGTCCTCACAGCGCATCCTCATTACGCGACTGAGCCACATCGGCGATTGCATCTTGACCCTTCCGGTGGTGAACGCAATTCGCAAGCAGTATCCTGACGCTTTCATCGCTTGGGCCGTCGAATCACCGACGCAGCAGTTGCTCGAGCACCACCCAGAAATTGACCACATCATTCAGGTCCCCAAAAGCTGGATGAGCAAACCGGGGACTTGGCGCCAGCTGCGTCGCGATCTTCGTTGCGAGGATTTTGACGTCGCCATCGACCCTCAAGGTTTGACCAAAAGCGCCATGTTGGGCTGGTTGTCCGGAGCACCTCGCCGAATCGGCATCAAAGGACGCTGGGGCCGCGAACTTTCTCCGTGGCTCAATAATACGCTGGTCGAAACATTATCTGATCACGTCGTCGATCGTTCGATGGAACTGCTTTCAAAATTGGACATCGAATCTCCACAAGTCGAATTCAATCTGCCAACGATCGCAGAAGCAAATCAAAAGATTGATACATGGCTCAGCAATCACAAGCTAAATTCTTTCGCCGTGATTAACCCGGGTGCCAGCTGGCGTTCCAAACGCTGGGAAAACGACCGGTTTGGCACCGTTGCCAGTCACTTGTACCAAGAACATAACCTACGCACGGTGATTACTTGGGCCGGTGACCAGGAAAAGGCGATGGCTCAGCAAATTTTCCGATTGAACAATCGCGGATCTGTATTCGCGATGCCGACCAGCCTGAACGAATTAGCCAGTTTAATTTCACGCGCCAAATTCTTCGTCGGCTGCGACACCGGGCCAATGCATATCGCCACCGCTGTCGGTACGCCGTGTGTCGGTCTCTATGGTACGACGCGCCCCCAGGATTCGGGGGCTTATGGACCGCAGCATGTGGCCGTTCAAAAATGGTACCAATCCGGTTCCTGTAAAAAACGGCGCGGCGCCGACAACGACGCCATGCGCGACATCATGGCCAGCGATGTCAACGCCGCCTGCGATCAGATGATCGCGTCGCTGGCGCAAGCCAAAGCGGCGTAGCGTCCTTTAAAAGTCAGCACACGGGAAACCACCGTTCCAAATGTATTCGTTCTACGGCTTGTTGCGCCAATTATAACGGTCCGCGATTCTGTGGCATCTTCTTCCGATAACGACAATGTGTAGCTCTACCGCAAGGAATGCGGCAGACAAAACCCTTGATCGCATGGAAGCAGTCACCTCATATCAAGAACCGCGATTCAGTAAACCAATCGCGATTCGACAGGAACGCGTTCATGGCAAACGACCGAATCATCCGCAACGACATGGTAGCTGTCGGTCTGTTGGGACTGATCGTCTTTCTGGTCGCCGCCGTCGCGACCTATGATCCAGCCGATCCAACCCACGAAGTCCCACAGCTTCTAACAAAAATCTATCAACCCGATCAGCTGGTCTACCCCACCAACGAGTCGTTTCACAACGCCTGCGGTCGCTTGGGGGCTTGGACGGCAGACTTGCTTTTGCACGCGCTGGGTGTGGGCGTTTATTTCCTGATCGCAGGTTTGATCGCGATGGAGATCGCGCTCTTTCGGCGCGAACCCACCGAAGCAGCGTGGCTAAAATCCATCGGTTGGGGATTGGCGCTGCTTGGCATCACGACACTGGGAAGCATGTTGCTTCCTGATTGGACTGTTGGTCCGCTGATTGGAGCCGGCGGCTATCTTGGTGCACTCAGTCGAGGGTTATTGGTTGCCAACATCGGTACGATGGGCTGTTTGGTGGGCGGCATCGCGCTGACTTTCGTAGGCATGATGATGTGGACCGAATACTTGATTTTCACCGCCGGACGAGTCGTATTTTCACCTGCCATGTTGGCCGCGTCGGCGGTTCTTCCTTTCGGTTTGGTCCACGGATTTGCGCAGTGGTTCAATGGCGAAGAGGATGAATACGAGGACGAAGAATACGAAGATGATGAAGAAGAGGCCGAAGACGAAGAACTTGACGACGAATCGATCAGTGACGAAGAACGTCGCACCATCCGCTTCCGCCGCCGCGACGCTGACGCTGAAGTCTTTGATGAAGTCGAAATTGGCGGAAGCAACCATTCCGCCAGCGCCGTCGCGACACTAGACGCTGAAGACCAAAACGACGAACAATGGGAAGAAGAACTCGACGACGTCGTCGCCACGATCGGAGCCGAACCAACGGCGGAGGCTGATGAAGAGGAAGACGAATATGAAGAGTACGAAGAAGACGATGTCGATGAAGAGGACGAGCCTGAGAATCCGGCGACGCTAAACATTCAAGACAACACATCCAAGACCCCGATTCCCGCGATCGCGCCAGCCGGTGAAGACGGATCGGATGAAGAAATTTTGCGCACCGACGAACCGGTGGCAAAGAAATCGAAGCCGCACTTCAAAATGCCGGCTAAAAAAGAAGCCCCCTCCGAACGCGACATGATGATCAGCCAGCTCGACGCGGCGTCGCTGGTTGACAACGCGGCCGACTATGAACTGCCGCCGATCGCGATGCTCGAGCCTGCCGACACGTTGCCCTTTGAGCAACAAAAACGCGAGGCTTTGATCAAAGCAGAGATCCTCGAAAAGACCTGTAAGCAATTCGGCTTCATTGTCAAAGTTGTAGAAATCGAAACGGGCCCCGTTATCTCGCAGTACGAAATCGACCTCGAACCGGGTTTGCGTTTGCAAAAAATAGTAGCTCTGGCCGATGACCTGGCGATCGCCATGCGTGTGCCCAGCGTGCGTATAGTTGCCCCGATCCCCGGTAAAAACAGCGTTGGCGTCGAAGTCCCCAATGAGACACGCCAGATGGTTCGGCTGCGCGGCGTGATGGAACAATGCGAAAAGCAAATCCAGAAGATGAAGATCCCTTTGTTCCTGGGATCCGATGCTGTGGGAGCGCCCATGGTCGCCGACCTTGCCTCGCTACCTCACCTGTTGATCGCCGGTCGAACAGGTACCGGTAAGTCCGTCTGTCTTAACGCGATCATCAGTTCGATCCTCATGACGCGCCGTCCGGACGAAGTACGGATGCTGATGATCGATCCGAAGATGGTGGAACTCAGCGGCTATGGCCGGCTGCCTCACTTGATGCACCCCGTCGTCACCGACATGCGAAAAGCTGAAGCGATACTCTCTTGGGCCGTCGACAATATGGAGGAGCGTTATCAACTGTTGGCCAAAGCGGGCGTCCGGCACGTCACGACCTATAATCAACTTGGCCGCGAAGAGATTCTCGAACGACTGGCTCCTGAATCGGATGAAGAACGAAACGCGATTCCAACGAATCTGCCTTTCATCGTGATCGTCGCCGACGAAATGGCGGACTTGATGATGACCGCGGGCAAAGATGTGGAAACGCACATTATTCGCTTGGCTCAGAAAAGCCGCGCCGTCGGCATCCACTTGATCCTCGCCACGCAGAAACCGACCGTCGATGTTATCACGGGCCTGATTAAATCGAACTTACCTGCCCGGATCGCATTCCAAGTCGCCAGTAAAACCGACAGCCGCGTTGTGCTGGATGCTCAGGGTGCCGACAAACTGCTGGGTTGCGGTGACATGCTATTCCTCTGGCCGGGAACCAGCACGCTGTTGCGTGGTCAAGGCACCTATCTCAGCGACAACGAGATTGACAACATCACCGATGCCGTCAGCACGGGCGAACAGAATTTTGTTCATGAATTGGTCAACATCAAAGTCAAATCAGCAGACGATGATGATGACGGCGGCGACGCAGGGAATTCTCCTGAACGCAAGAAAGACAAACTGTACGAAGAAGCCATCGAAATCGTGGTACGAGAGCAACGCGGTAGCCTCTCTTATCTGCAACGGGCGCTCGGCATCGGATACGGCCGCGCAGCACGGTTGATCGACTACATGGAGGAAGATGGTTACGTCGGAGCCTACAACGGTTCGAAGTCGCGCGAAGTGCTGCTGACCCAAGCCGTTTGGGAAAACATTAAG
>CALDEW010000180.1 GCA_937942355.1 uncultured Pirellulaceae bacterium
AGAAGATGGCCACGCCGTTGTAGCTTCCCGAACGGGATGCTTGATGTCATTGGCGACGAAAATGTTGTTTTTCAGATGTTCGAACGTCTTGGTGTCGGACTTAAACTGGCAGCCATTCAGCGATATTCTTGTTGAGGGGAGACTAAACCCAAGCCGTCGCATCACAGTGGCCCACATCAAGAATCAAATTTTGGATCAGCATAAGACGGCAGATGAGATTGTTGACTCAATAGCAACGGCATTCGTTGCCAACCGATGCGATGGAATTTTTCTACCGGCGGTCTGCAACTTGGGTGTTGCCTTACCCATCCCAAAAATTCTTGCTGCGATTCGTGAGCGTACCGAGATGCGTTTCTCGGTTGTCGACGCTGCTCAAGCGATCAACCATGTTGATCTTCGGTGGGCAAAGGACGCTGTTGACTTTACTTTTGGCGGGACCCACAAATGGCTACGGTCTTACGAACCGATGGCTATTGGATACTTTGCAAAACCGGGCAGTTACACATTTATTAGGGAGCTTATTGAACGCGAATTGGCGAACAATCCCCTTGCGGATCCACTTTTGCGAATCACGCAATCCGAAGCGTATCAAAAATCGGAGACGATAAATCTGTGCCCTTTGTTTGCCGCAGCCGGGGCGTTGAGTGATGCCGAAACAGTATCGACATCAATTGAGAGCGACGAGGTAAGGAGAGTTGTCCAGAAGGTTGTCGAGCGATCTGGCTGGAGCGAAATGAGTGTGAGGCCAGAATTTCGCAGTCGGATAATGTTGCTGAAAAAGCCGGAACTGAAAAATGCTGATGCAGGCTTAATTCGGCAGCACCTTCAGCAGAGTGGAGTAGCCGTGACAGACTATCCCGGTGGGATTTGTCGAATTTCGATGCCGGAATCCATTTCCGGCCAACAAGCCGAACAATTGAGAACTGCGTTAAAAGCTACCGTTGTAGTTGCAGGGTGATACGACGTCAAACGCGATCTTTATTTCGCCAAGAGCCCCTTCTGAACCATCATTGGTCCAAACTTCCGAAGTAGTTGTTGGCACTTTTCACAAAATTGAACAGAGGCGTTATATTTCGGCGCGCCCTTCATGTAGTTTTTTAAAATCAGTGTTTTCGAGTTCTTTGCGCGAGGATTCAAATGGCTCACGCCATATCCGTCGGACCCAACCCACCTACTCATGTTATTGATCGCATCGTTGCCTTCACCGAGGGCCCCAGAGGTGACGATTGCCGAGTAGGAAACAGGTCCAACGCCTGTCGCATTTCCCCGATTAGTCACTCCGTCTGAGGTTAAATGCTTCAGGTATACTTGTATATCTGTGCTGGCTGCCGTAAATTCTCGCTCAAGCTTCTCTTTTGCCAACTTTGCAATTCTGGCGGCTTTTTCGGCCCGCACCTTGTCCTCAATTTCTTTTGCAAGTGCTTCGTTGTTCATGGTTTCTGCGAGTGCTTTTGCGACCTCAACCTTAGTCTCGGAATCAACTCGCGCCTTTTCAGCCTCGGCCAGTTTTATTTTCCCGCTTTCAATTGCGTTCTTTCGGGCGGTTGCGAGCGTTTCGGCCAAATCATTTTCCTCATTTCCAAATTGCTTTCGCAAAGCTGATTCGAGACTCTCGGTGGGTTCCAGTTCTTTGCTTCTCTCGATCAAATTGAGGACAGCATCATCGAAGCGAGCGAGAACGTTGACCTGCTCCTCGGACTTGGCTAAAAATTCCTCTGCTCGTTCAACGACGAAGCTTTGAGGGGCGTATCCAAAGTCATTCGAGTCCTCGATTCGTTGCAACAGAGCTTTCATGTCCTTGACGAAATCATCCGCCACCGTGGAAGGTTCTCTCAATTCAGAAATCTTTTCCTGCAACGCGATATATTGCTGAACGAATTTCGAGTCGGAGGCGATTTTCGCTCCTTCTTCAGACGTCCTCAAAGCTTCGGTCCTCGCCTTTAGGCCAACCAAATTTTCGGAGTATGAATTTTGGAAACTGCTAATCTTATCGAGTTTCGCTTTAAGGTCAGCGACGGCCGAACGATTGGCAGCGACTGCTTCTTCTTTAACCCAGTCACGTTCTTCTAGAACGCCGACTGACAGTCCGGTGATCTCCTGCACTTTCTTCGAGGCAATCGTTGGCTTGGTGAACTCCGCTCGATTACTCGATTGCAGCGGGATTTCCGCGCTCGATTGGTCCTGCTCAATTGAAGAAGCTTGGTCACGGTCTGGTGCCCAATTGAAATACGCGAAAATGGTGATTCCAATCATCAGAGCCACGTATCCGACACTTCGATAAAGCTGTTCGTCGGAAGTTCTATTGCCTGAACTGTGATTGCCGGTCGTCCGATTTTCGCTGTCTGCGTAATACTCATTGGGATCTACAAAATCTTCATCCATGTCCGCGTCACTGGCTTTCGAAAAAATTGTGCAGTGGATTTAAAAGCAATTTTCAGCCCTCGATTTTAATTACCGCATGGCAGCTTTGAATGAAAAATATGGCAGGTTTGCTGGTACGCTCGCTGCCATCTGCCCTGCCACCTGATTTTGCAATTCGACTCGGTTTTCTTCGACTATACTCAATAATTCTTGATGAAAACTGCCGGTATTAGAAGCTCGGTTCGTTTAGCAGGCTGCCGCCGAATGAAACTGAGAGAATGTCGCTCATGCAAAAAACAATACGATTCAAAGGGGAGGACCTGCCGGTGTTGGGCGAACACCGAATTCGGGGCGAGAAATATTTGGTGGTCGGTACGCTCAGCAAGCCCCCACGAGAAACCCAACGTGTGCTTCATCTGAAAAGCAAACGACGGCAGCATGAGAAAGTAGTCCATCGACTGACTGACAATTCTCAAAATTGGAAACTGATCGAACGGATCGAACGTTTCCAAGGGACGCGTATGCCTTTTCCCAAAATCGAAAATATCTGCCGAAAGTCAGGCGAGATTTTGGTGGTGCGAGAATATATCGAGGGCCGCTCGCTCAGATGGCATTTAAGGATGAAAAAGGAAATTTCAGCCTTCCAAGCAATCCGTCTTTATTGCCATTTGGTTGGGCAGATTTGTTTCCTGCATCGTAAAACGGGAATTATCCATGGCGACCTTGCCCCGGAGAACATCATATTGTCACCTGCTGGTGCTTCATTGTCGCTGATCGACTTTGGTTCCAGTTTCCGATTCGCTGAATCCGGTGCCCCAGATAGTGGCGATGGATTTCGCGAAATATACCAAGCCCCCGAGAACCTTGCCGGGCAGTCACCATCGCGCATTTCAGAGCAATTTAGCGCCGCTGCAATATTTTACGAAATGCTTACTCGGAAAACTCCATTTAACGTCGCTGCGAAACGCGAGTGGGGAACCCGGCCTACATCGCTTGCCCCAGCAAGTGAGCAACCGGAAAGTGATAAGAGACTGCCCAAAGCATTGTGGAATTTAATTGACCGGCATTTATCTCAAGCCTTGTCGTTGGATTCGACCAAGCGTTTCCAAACGCTCGATAAATGGCAGGACTCTGCTCGAGACCTCCAGACGAAGTCAAACCACCCGGAATTGCTCGAACTCGAATTGAAAAACCAAAGTCTCTGGAAGCGATTCCAGTCTTGGCTTAATTCTTAGCCAGTATTTCTGTCGCTTACTTTTCTGTTCGCACACCAGCCGAATGCTGTGTAGTCAACTTTAATTCCACGGCAGTTTTATGCGGTGGCGTCCATTGATAAAGGTCGCCGCAGACAGAGTGAAGCGTCCGCTTTTTTCCGTCGACCTTTGCTTTGTGCAACTTCGCCCGAATTTCAATGCCGTCACGCCGTGCCACGCCCGGCTCCAAGCGGTAATTCTTTGGCCTTCCCAAATGGCATTGGTGACACAAGTATTCCGCAGGCACGCCGACTTTTTCAGAACGCTCGAACTCTTCAAGATCAGCGCGAGCGATTTCCAAAGCGTCGTCAAGTTGGCGTTGGGCCGCTTCGTTATTCCAAAACTTAATTGCCACTGCGTCCATCATGCCAGCGAAGACAATGATTCCGCACGAGGAATGTTTTCCCGTGTTTTTTTCAATTAAGTGGCAGTAGGCCTTCATGCGTACCGAATGTTGTTTCTTCAGCCAAGCGACCGGATCATTTTCTGACTCGCTGGCCGCGACCGGTTTCCGGCAGAAAAAAACCGGCAAGCAAACATTGCCACAATGCAGCAATTTCCAAGGCTTGCCCTCAATCCCAAGTTCTTCGTCCTTCAACAGATCGTGGCACTTCTCTACATCACATGACTTGAGCAACGAATACCACGGAATCGTCTCGGTCGTTGGGTCTTTCAGGTCAGGGAGTCGCTTATTCTCTTGGTCGTATAACGCGATTTGTTTTTTCAAATGACGGTACGAAATAAAATCCCGATACAGACGCGGCAAAAAGAAAAGCACCGTCGGAACGATAATCAACAAGCAGAGAATTCCCAAGAATGGCTTGATGGCAGTCCCGAGAATCGCCGTAGTCAGGGTGGCGCCGAGCAAGCCGAAGCTGAATTTCTCAAAGCGTTTTCCGATTTGCGAAAATTGTTGTTTTGCCAGAACGATGTCATAGTCAGGGGAATAACTGAGGTCAACGAAACCAGTGTCGACGCCTGAGTCGTTATTATTTAATTCCTGAGAAATGACACCGGCTCGTGGGCAAAACACGAATTCGCTGAGTGTGTGCACGCCGAGCATTTTTGGTTTTTCAATTTGCTCGTTTGACATTATTCTCCCCATCCTTTCATTGAGCTGATGACATCAGAGAAATCGAGAGAGCGTTTCTTTTTCGAACCCCATTTTCTAAAATCGCGATTCAGCTCCGAGCAGGAAGTCAGCACAGCCCACACAGATTTTGGCACCGGTAATGACGCGAAGAATGCAGCGTCTGGCCGCATGGGCGGGCGGCGTCCGGTCAAACAATAAATCACGATCTGAGCCCAACTGTACATATCCGCTCGAAAGTCCACGTCTGGAGCGTCAAACTCATCTGCGAAATAGACGTTGTGACGTTCACCAATTTCTCCTGAAGAGGTTGGTCCTAAGAAAGTCGCCAGCTCAAAATCTCGCAATAAGAGTGTGCCATCCGTCCGGAGGCAAACCATTTTTGGTGAAAGACAGCGGACTACGACTCCAGCCTCGTTCAGTGCAAAAAGTGCGTTCGCAAGGGACTTTGCAATTTCAGGGACGCTTACGATATCAATTTCCGAATCTCTGACCAACTGGTCGAGCGTCGTGGCCTCTTCCCAGCTTTCTACGACCCAGTATTTGTCAGAGGTGGCAAAGCCGTGTTCGTAAAGAATCGGGAACGAACTATTTCGCTCAACAAGGTGGCAGATTCGAGGATTCCGCACTAACTCCTCAGCGATGAACTCACGCGATTCAATGTCGAAATTGAGGTCGAAAACTTTGCAGCGACCAAACCGGTCGGTCGTTTTGTCGTAGACCTTGCCTACTTTGAATGATATGTCTCGAACCGAATCGCCGCCGTAGAATTCAACGACCTCCCAGCCTTTAAGGGAGGAGCCAATTTTGAGCTCGGCTTCGGATTTTCCTTCGTGAATGTCGTAAATGTAATTCTCTGGTTTTTCGACACCTGTCGCCTTCACAATTTCGAAAGCTAGGGCCCGCGTAACGGGTTGCGGCTCCCTTCCGTTGGGTGACTTCATCGTTTTACCAACGGTTCTCTGATCAACCATCGCCTTATTTGCGAGTGCGGTACTTTGAAACTCTTTGCCCGTATCAGCCCGCAGGCACTTCCAGTCGATCATTGAGGTTGCGCGTTTGGTTCCCATGGGCGGTGTTTTTGCTTTTGTCGTTTGCATTTTTGAAATTTCCGAACTGGTGAAAATATATTAATTGAGACCTCCTCAATTTGAATGCTCAATTAAAGACGCAGATCTCCGCTTCGTAAAATGCGTGAAAATGCGTGTGTTCAACTTTCTGTTTGCAGGTCGGGATTTCTATCTTTTCCGTATTCATAACCCCCACGGAAAGGAAGAGAAATGAATCCGATATCTTGGATCGCGGAAAAACTGGTCACCATCGTTGCACAGGTGATTGGTGGCGCGGTGGTCACGACGGTTGAAACCGAAGCACTTAAGCATCATGTCAATGCACTGGGCGACCTTGAGGCAGAAGCAAGAAAGCATGAGGAGGCCGGCAATCCACTGCTCGCCAAAGTGCTGCGAGACAACAGCCAGCGTTTGGCCGGCAGAACAGACTTTACATCGCTAGAGTTTATCTCGGGTGGCGACGCGCCTCCGAGTAACCAATCAGCTCCAGCAAAAAACATTTCGAATGGCCAGCCGGGGAAACGAAAGCGTGGTCGGCCCAAAAAGAACAGTTCGCCCAACTTGCCGGTGGACTCCGGAGCTCAGGATGAGCCGAAACGATGAATCTTTCAGCTTTGGAGCAATGGCTGGTGGACGCTTTGCTGCGTCGTGTTCGCATACTGGCTCTTATTCAAATAGAGACCTTCTGTCGAACTCGATCGTTCTCGCAAACGCCCGCTCAAGCGATCCGTAAGCTAAAGCGTTTGGGACTGGTCGAGTCCTTCAGGTATGACAGCATCGTGCTGGAGTTGCAATCACCGCTGCTCATTTGGAAAGCCGGTGATGAAGCAACGCACGATTTTTCAAAAATCGCATGGCGTGCTAAGACAAGATTTTTGAGCAGTAATTCCCGCGAGCATCAAATACTGCTCGCCACTGACACCGCTCAGAATTTGCTTGGGGGTGTTGGGGGCTCGCTTAGGCAGCCCAACCAGATCATGCATGATTTGGGAACGAGTTCCGTGTACGTCGCAAAGCAGTGCGAAGAGCCCGACTGCACTTCCAATTGGATTGGCGAAGACGTTCTCCGTCGATCTTGGCGGCATCTAAAAATAAGGAAGGTTCCTGATGCTGCCGTCATTGAAAACGAGCAAGTCATCAACGTGATCGAATTCGCCGGGCGCGATTATGGCAAAGCGTATCTGGAGAAGTTTCACCTTTTCTGGCAACGCCGTACAACACCTTATGAAATTTGGTAACCATGAAGAAACAAATCAAACTAATGCCGAGAGACTTGGCGATTGTTGATCACCTCGCAGAATTTGACGTCACCACCAAGAAAGTCCTCCATAAAGCTTTCTACGAAGGACGGCGAATGAAAGCAGTTGACTCGACCATTCGCCGGCTTGATGCTCGCGGAGTCGGCTTTGTTTTCGGCTGCAACCAACCGAACAGCAGAACTCAGTACTTCCAGCTAACACCGAAAGGAGCAGCCTTTTTAGGGACAAAAGCTAACAAGCAACCGCTTGCAATATCCAAACTCTTTACGCTGATGGGGCGTTTGTACTTCATCAATCGTCCACCTGAAAACAGGGAG
>CALDEW010000181.1 GCA_937942355.1 uncultured Pirellulaceae bacterium
ATTTATGAGCATTCACATATTCGCCAACATCGTCACTGACTTTGGTACTGCCGCCAACAATCGAGGTGAAACCGAGGGAAACACAACGACCCTCCAGAAACTGATATGGCATGGGGGCGTTCACACGACAGTAAGCGCCGAAGCGATTCGATTCGCAGCTCGGCAAGCAATGGCGACGATGGAGGAAGCGGGAACCAATCGAACGTTTGACGAAAAAACGCGCGTCAATACTTGGCAAGACCCATCGTTCGAAGGTTGGTCAGACAAAAAGAAAGCCAAGACTTTCATCGACGATGATGTGCTGGGCTACATGCGAGCCGATGCAGCAAATGAAGAAGGGAAAGCGGGCACAGCCACCGTGCGGCGCGCTGTATTGGAAGTGACTCGCGCCGTCAGCCTCACACCGTGGACCGGAGATACAACTTTCAACGCAGCGTCTCCCGGAGCGACACCTTCTGCGGCCAAAAAAGGAAAGGATCCCAAGGTCAGTAACCCCGTGCCTTACGGAGCGGAAATCCATGCGACACGTTACCAGTATGGTGTGGCAATGACACCTGAGCGACTGCAAGATTCTTCGCGTGCCGCCAAGGCATTGAAAGCTCTCGTTGAATTACGTGCGGTCGCTGGAAACCATGGTCGGTTTTTGTTTGACTTTTCACCTGCTGCGGTCGTGTTTCGCGTGACAGACGATCCAGCTCCACGTTTGCTTTATTGTTTTGAGACCAATGACGATGGCCAGACCGTCGACGCGCAAGAACTGTTACGACGGGTCAATTCGGGTGACATTGAAGCGAGCGAATTGATTGTCGGCGGTCAAATCGCAGGATCGCCAACTGGCCAAGCCCTTAAAGATGCAGGAGCCGACCTTCATGAAGGCATCAAGGCGGCCACCGCAGCGGTTTTGGCAAGGATCGAATCGGCGATTGCATAATCCGTTGCACAGCTTGCTTGAAAAAGCGATTCCTCAACCAAGGCACATTCCATGTTACACCTTTATGTTTCTGTTCCTATCGCATCATTCCGTCCCGGAGCGGCCCGCGAGTTTTGGGAAACCGGTCCGCTTCCTCCTCCATCAACAGTGTACGGGTTCCTGTTGGCGATGGTCGGAGAGATCGACCGTGAAAGGCATATCGGTGTCCGCTGCACAGCGGGTTTAATCGGCAAACCCGATCGCAGTACGGTCTTGAGGAAACTCTGGCGAATCAAGGAACTTGGCGGCAAGAAAAATGCCACACAAGGAAACGGCAGCAATGTCCGTCCCGACTATCAACAATTGCTAACCGGACTTCGACTAACCGTCTTTGTTGATTCAACAGAGGAAATGGGAAATGAAGAAACGCTTGAGTCGAGATTGCGTGCCGCGCTGGATCCAGAAAAACGTGGCACCATCAATCGCTTCGGCGGACTGAGTCTGGGCGAAAGCACCCATATGGTCGACGAAGTTTGTGACGCATCGAAACGTGATCCAGAGGAGATTCAATCTTCGGAAGTGTTTCTATGCGAGCCCAATGGCAACTTGACGCTGCCCGTTTGGGTGGACCATGTCGGCGCTGCTGAAACAAGATACGTAACTGGACGCTTGACTGTTTTGGAAAATGGCTTTCCAGTGATTGATCATCTGCCTCAGATTGACGACGGCACTCAGTCGCCGATCGCAGATCCTTATAACAGCATGCCGAACTGAATTTGGAAGATCTGCCCCATTTGGCTACAATGAAGTAACCCATTTCGATTTACTTAACCACCGGGAATCGCCATGTCTTCATCAATTGTGGAAAACAAAGCAAACTTGTTTCGTGATTTGGCCGACTTTTTCGCCAACGGTCCAACACAGGATGAAATACTTGCCTTTAAACCGAGCCCGGCAACCATCAAGCGCGCCAGCGAACTGCTGGAACTGAATCGGCAAAACGCATTGGATCGTGCTGCGGAAAAAGAACTCGATCAGTTCGATCATGCCGACACGTTAATGCGCCTTATTAAAGCCACCATCCACGCCAACCGGGCGGATGGCTAAGATGGGTAATTACATCCCGGAACCGCTTCGAAAACTGGTGCGTCAACGTGCACACGATTGCTGCGAGTATTGCCTTGCCAGCGACGAGGATGCGGTCTTGCCTCACGAACCGGATCACGTCATTGCCATCAAACATGGTGGTGACACCTGCGAATCCAATCTGGCTTGGGCCTGCTACAATTGCAATCGTCGCAAAGGGACCGATATCGCGTCGATTGATCCTGACTCAAAAGAGATCACCCGGTTGTTTAATCCACGGACAGATAAGTTCGCTGAACATCTTGAGCTGAATCTCGATGGATCAATCATTCCTCTCACTCCTATCGGTCGCACGACCGCTTTCTTTCTTGACTTGAATGAATACCAACGCGTTCTGATTCGCCAGCGTCTGCAGCGTGCGCGGCGGTTTCCTCGATAATTCCACAAATGTTAGGCGGTCACTTGAGTGATGAACCCTCATCTGAACTCCCCCACGGGGAACCGCCCATTCGCGTGATGGCGATTCATGCGCTGGAGTATTGCGAGCGACTGTTCTATTTGGAGGAAGTAGAAGAGATTCGTGAAGCTGACGACCGTGTTTACGCGGGACGCAAACTACACGAAGAGCGCGTCCCCAAATTAGACGATGACTCGCGCGAGCTGCGATCGTTTGAGGTTTCATCGGATGAATTGGGGCTCTTTGGAAAAGTCGACGCCGCGCGGGTGCGCGACGGCGGATGGATCGCGTACGAGCATAAAAAAGGGCGCTGTCGACGAACCAAAGATAAATCGAAAACTCCGGGCGTCTGGCCCAGCGACCGGCTTCAAGTCGCCGCATACGCGATGTTGCTTGAAGTTCAAATCAGCAAACCGGTGACCGAGGGGCGGGTACGCTACCACCAGGATAACGTTACCGTATCCGTTCCAATCGACCAATCCGCTCGCGCTGACGTCGTGGCAGCGGTCGCGCGGATGAGGGCACTGAGGCGCAGTAGCAATCGTCCACCGGTAACTGACAATGAGAAACTTTGCCGCCGCTGTAGCCTGCGCGTTGTTTGCTTGCCCGAAGAAGAACGGCTGGCTTCCCAACCTCCCCAAGAACGTGCGAAAGCCCGGTTGTTTCCCGCGCGGCGAGAAAAACGCACCCTTCACATCACTTCCGTACCGGCGAACGTCAGCCGCAGCAATCGGTCGCTGGTGGTGGAAGTCGACGGTGATAAAAAACGCATGCCGATCGAACAGGTCGATTCTGTTTTGCTGTACGGCGGTGCTCAAATCACCTCTCAAGCCGTACAGATGTGTGCTTGGGAAAACGTGTCGGTGCAATGGATCAGCGGAGGCGGGCGCGTATTGGGAACGTTGGCTCCACCAGGGCGTGTCAGACAACGGATCCGCCAGTTTGAGGCATTACGCGATGCAAATTTTTGTTTGAAGCTCGCTCGGCAAACCGTCAACGCCAAAGTGCAATTTCAGTTGCAGTATTTGCTGCGGGGGACACGCGGCAATGAATCAGCGCGATCGTCCATCACCAAAGATATCGAATTGATTAAAGATGCGATTACGAAACTCAACAAAGACGGTGATCAAGAAACGCTCGACCGTTTGCGAGGCTTCGAAGGCATCGCGGCCAAAGCTTATTTTGGTAGTTTCTCGGCGTTGCTGAACGAACGCGTACCCGAGTCATTGCTTATGACCAAACGCACAAAGCACCCGCCACGCGATCGACTCAACTGCCTTCTTTCGTTCGGGTACTCGCTAATCTTTGGTTTAGTCAATCGTTCGTTGCTGGCGGTCGGACTTGATCCGGCTTTTGGCTACTTCCATCAACCGCGATCAGCGGCTCCGCCACTGGTAATGGATGTGATGGAAATCTTTCGCACATTGCTCTGGGAAATGCCATTGGTCGGCAGCCTAAATCGCCGGCAGTGGGACGAAGATGCTGATTTTGAAATACGCCCCGGCCACGTTTGGTTGTCGGACGAAGGCCGTAAGAAAGCGATTGGACTGTTCGAAAAACGGCTTTCGGAATCCTATCAGCATCCCTACACCGGTCAGTCGCTTGAATACGGACGAATGGTCGAACTTGAAATCCGATTGCTGGAGAAGGAGTGGACGGGATGTCCAAATTTGTTTGGTCAGCTAAGAATACGTTAGAAAAACATTGAGGCAGCGATGGCATCGGCAAACTGGCATTTGATCGCTTACGACGTACGTGATCCCAAACGACTTCGTAAGACGGCGAAAATTTTAGAAGGTTACGGTGATCGGGTTCAATTCAGCATCTTTCGGGTGCGCGTCACCAAACATAAGCTTGAGAAACTGCGTTGGGAGTTGTCCGAGATCCTGTTTGAGGTCGATGATCTTCTGATTATTCCGTTGTGCTCGCAATGTTCCGGGAAGATTCCAAACCTTTCCCAAGGCGATCATGCTGCATGGGGTGAGGAACCACCAACTTTTGAGGTTCTGTGATTTCGGCGCTAGTGTAAATTTTGTATACTTAACTACGGCAAACCTGCTATCCTCTGATTCACGGATCGGGCAATGGCGGTATTACTTTTCATCGACCGTGAGTTTTAGCTCGTCTTTAGATTGCTGATATCTAACTTTGTTTGATAATTTATCCATGAATCTAGTTTTGACCTGTCTTTTATTGAGTCAAAGCCGAGAAACCTCCTCTTGGCTATCCCGCCTTTTCCGTTTTTCAAACCTGTCTCCGCAGGTGCTTGATATAGTTGGCTCTATCTTTCAGGTACGACAGGACTTACCGAGGGTACTGTGATTGATTCGTTTACGCCGTCAGGCGTTGAGCACCTGCGCCAAGCGATTTGCAATACGTTCACGCGGAGGTCTCGTGATTGATTCGTTTACGCCGTCAGGCGTTGAGCACATGGCTGCACGTGCGTTCTTGAGAAGGTCCACGCAGGTGATTGATTCGTTTACGCCGTCAGGCGTTGAGCACTTGGCAGCTTTAACGAGTTCAACCGTTGCGTAGTGTGATTGATTCGTTTACGCCGTCAGGCGTTGAGCACTTCATGCTTTTCAATCCCTCCTTAAAGTACACCCTTGTGATT
>CALDEW010000182.1 GCA_937942355.1 uncultured Pirellulaceae bacterium
GGTCGCGCCGGATTTAGTTCGGCCTCGACTAAGGTTGCCGATTTTCTATTCGACAATCTTCACATAGAAGACCCCGTTGGCGAATCGAAACCGGCCGCGCCAAGTGCACCCGCTGCAGATACTTCTTCGTCTTCTTCCACCGAGCAGACGCCTGACAGTTTGCCGGGGGCGGAAAAGATGAGCTATCGCGATGGTGAAAACGCAATGGACTTGTTCGTTTATAAACCGGAAGGGTGGAAGGCCGAGGACAAGCGTTCGGCTTTCGTTTTTTTTTCGGCGGGGGTTGGACCAAGGGCACTCCTTTAAAATCGGCTTCCACGGCGAAATGGGCGGCGGCCAACGGGATGGTGGGTATTGCTCCGGACTACCGGACCAAGAATCGGTTTGACACCAGCCCATTGGCATCGGTGGACGATGGCCGCGCGGCTTTCGCTTGGGTTGTCAAACATGCGGATGAGTTGGGCATAGATCCGGCCCGGATCGTGGTCGGCGGTAGTTCCGCCGGCGGACACGTTGCTTTGTGGACCGCGATCGAAAAAGCACCACCGGGGTCCGATGCGGCGACATCGCCAACGGCTAAACCGGCGGCGCTATTTCTAAAATCTGCCGTCACCGACACTTCTCCTGAGACCGGTTATACGCCGAAACGATTTGGCGATGATGCGATGGCGCTTTCGCCCGTTCATCAGCTGGACGGGCAAATGCCGCCCACGTTGATCGTCCATGCGGCCAACGACGCGCTGGTTCATTACGGCACAGCGGTTGCACTCCATAACCAGTTGGCATCGACCGGCAATTCGTGCGAACTGATGACGATTCCCCTTGGCGGCCATGGATTTTCCAGTGAGCATAAGCTGTGGAAGGCCAAAGCACACACAAGGATGGTAGCATTTTTTGAGCGCGCCGGACTGCTGCCCGCGGTAAAGTAGCCGAAGCAACGTTGCACGACTTTCCAAGTCGTGAGCGCTCCTTTGAAAACCATTAAGCGCAAAAATTCACCAAGAAAAAAATCAGGTCAAAGGGATTTTAGTATGACCAAAGGAGCGACATGTTTTGATCGTAGTGGTGGCTCTCAGCCGCCATTGTCGCCGGAATAACGATGCAAAAACGGCAACTCTACAGCCGATTCATCGTGAGTCCACCATCGACATAGATCGCTTGCCCCGACGCGTAGGGCATGTCCCCGCGGGCCATAGCGGCGGCCATCTTGGCGATGTCCTCAGGCAGTCCCCAGCGCTTCTCGACCAGCAGTTCAGTGTTGTAGATCAGGTTGTCGTACTTTTCGGTCACGCCCGAGGTCATGTCCGTTTTGATGATGCCTGGTCGAATTTCATAAACGGGTATCGCGAACTCACCCAGCCGAGCCGCAAAGAGGGCGTTCATCATGCCCAATCCCGCTTTGGAGATGCAGTAGTCCCCGCGATTGGGCGAAACGACCGTCGCGGAAATGGAACCGATATTGATAACGCAACCCTCGAAAGAATCGTCGGCTTGCTTTTGCTCGATCATCCAATTGGCGCAGGCCTGAGTCAGAAAGTATGGCCCTTGCAGATTGATCTTCATGATCCATTCAAAACTGTCTTCAGTTGCGGCGAGGATATCAGCGCGCTCTTTGGGCGCAACTCCGGCGTTGTTGACCAATACATCCAGTCGACCAAAACGCTTTCTGATATCCAATAACATGGCAGCCCGGTCGTCGGCCGAGGACACATCGCCAGAGCAGTAAAGCACCTCAGCGCCCACGCCTTCGAGCTTTGCCACCGCGTCGGCAACTTTGGATGCATCGGATCGTCCGCTGAGCACCAGATTAAAGCCTTCCTCCGCCAGTTTTTCGCAAATCCCAAAACCGATGCCGCGTCCGCCGCCGGTGACTAATGCTACTTTTTTGCTCATCAAGTGCTTTCTTAATTCTTATTGGTTGGTATCTGGCTGTATGAGTTTGTAGGACCGGTTCCTACCGGCCACGCCCCAACTTTACCCGAAACGGCCGGTGGGAACCGGCCCTACGAACTCCGTTTGTTAGCGGCGGGGCGCTAGCCGCTGGTTCGCCTGAGTCACGTTTTCCCGATGTTTCTTCTCTTGGCTTGGCAACCCGCGGCTAGCGCCTTGCGGCTAACATCTGCGAAGGAAAGGCCATTGGGCTTGTGCCCGTACCGCTCATGTTATTAATCCAGATCAGGTACGTCGACCCATTTGCGTTCTTTCCAGCTCTCCATGCCAAGTTCCGCCAATTGGACGCCTTTGGCACCTTCCATCAGCGAGTAACTCCATTCCTCATCAAGCGCAACGTGGCGGATGAAAAGTTCCCATTGAATCTTGAACGCATTGTCATATTCGGTGTTGTTGGGAACGTCTTCCCAACCGCCCAAGAAGTCGATCGGCTGCTCGATATCTGGATTCCAAATTGGCTTGGGCGTGTTCGCGGCGGACTGAATTTTTACTTCGCGCAAACCGGCGACAGCTGAACCTTTGACACCGTCAACGTGAACGGTCAACAGATCGTCGCGGCGGACACGAGTACACCAAGAACTGTTGAACTGCACCATCGTTCCGTCTTCCAACAGGAACATGGCGTAAGCAGAATCGTCGGCGGTACACTTAAACGGAGTGCCATCTTCGGCGCGACGTTCATCAAGGTCAATCGAACCATGGGCCACCAAACTTTTCACGGGGCCGAATACGTGGTCGATGACATACCGCCAGTGGCAGAACATGTCGATCATCATGCCGCCGCCGTCTTCTGCGCGGTAGTTCCATGAGGGACGCTGAGCGGGTTGGTCGTAATCCATACCGGTGAAGACCCAATAACCAAAATCCCCTTTGACCGAGAGGATTTTGCCGAAGAAGCCAAGCTCTTTGAGCATTTTGATTTTGCGGAAGCCGGGCAACCAAAGTTTGTCTTGCACGACGCCGTTTTTCAGGCCAGCGTCTTGAACCAATTTGGCCAATCGAACGGCCTCATTCGTTTCAACGGCGGTCGGTTTTTCGCAGTAGATCGCTTTGCCTGCCTTGACCGCCATTTCAATAAAGTTGGCGCGCTGCAGCGTGCCAGAAGCATCAAAAAAGATCTCGTGATCGCCATACTTGCCATCAAGCGCACCCTGCACGTCGGTGGTGTATTGATAGGCTTCGCCACGTGCTTCATTCCCATACTTTTCAGCAAGGGCTTTGAGCGCGTAGTCGCGACGACCGGTCAAAATTGGATCGGGCATGAGCGTCAAGTCATTGCTTACCTTGATGCCGCCTTGTTTGATGATCGCCGTGATCGAGCGCGCCAGGTGCTGGTTGGTACCCATGCGTCCGGTCACACCGTTCATGATGATGCCGACTCTTTTAATTTCCATTGTCTGCTTCTTTAAAAGTTTGAGTAGGGCCGGTTCTTACCGGCCGTTTGCGGAAAAGGTGAGCGCGGCCGGCGGGAACCGGCCCTACTTCAAAGCGTTACGCTAAATAATGATCGGTCCGCCCTCTGGCATGTCAGTGCATTGAGGATGCGCACCTGCGGGCAGCGCTGGAACGTCGACGCCCGCTTTGGGAAGGGTTCCGGCCAGTTCTTGTTTCCAGTGATCGACGTCGCCGGCGGGACCGTAGCAATAGACAAACGTTGCCGGTTCATTACCGATGTTGGTCATTTGGTGGTACACGCCGGATGGAATGTGAACGATCTGTCCGGCTTCCATTTGCTGACGCTCATCCCCCAAACACATTTCCGTTTTTCCCGAAACGACGAAGTAGACTTCTTCTTGTTCCTGGTTGTGCCAAGGCACTTGGCCGCCGTTGGGTTCGAGCGTTACAAAACCCATCGCAAAGTTATCGCATTGCACCGGTGACGCGCCGCCGACAAGGTTTTGGGTCAATCGTTTGGCCGGATAGTTGCGGCCACTGATCTTTTTTAGGTCGCCAATGATCATTGGTTCTTTCCGGATGTTTACAGATAGAATTTGTAATAAGGATCGTCGTTGATCAGTCTCTGGACATAGAGTGCCGCTTCGCGCGCGTGGTAATCGCCCCACATGCACGATTCGCCGCATGGAACCGACTGACCTTCAGGAATGTGGTCCCAGCCATTGGGACGGTGGTAGACCGAATGCAAGATGAGCCCTTGATGAGATTCGTCGAGGCTCAGGTATTTGTCGCTGAGCAACGTTTCCATGACCGTAAGGCCGGCTTGGGTGTATTTCGGTTCGTCCAAATAACGTCCCAATCGAAGCAAACCTTGAGCACCGATGGCTGCTGCGGATGAATCGACCGGTTCAGCGTCGTTGAAAGGCTCCGAAGGACGATCGTAGACATCTTCACCCAGCTTATGCGAATTCAATGCGCCGGTATCCCAATAAGGAATCCCATCGGTGGCTGTGTTTTCAATGTAGAAATCGCAAGTTGCTTTGGCCATCTTCAAAAGGACGGCTTCGATCTCGGCGCGGCCGCCTAATGGTGCGAGTTCAGCGTCGTCGATGGTTTTCAAAAACTCCAACTGTTCTGGTGCACCGACCATGATCCAAGCCAGTCCGCGCGTCCAAGTGGTGAACGGCGAAAATCCTTGCTGCGAGTTTGGGCAGCGGTAGGCTCCGTCGTTGAGGTTGAAGATGCTCTCATGAGCCGTGCGGCCCCAGACATCGTAGAAGTCTCGGCCTTCGCCATAGTAGACCGCAAAATCTGCAGTTGATTTGACGTGCTGAACCAAACGCTCGAGAAGACTGGTCTTCTTATCGTTTTCGCCCATGACCGAGTGACCCAGTTGATGCCCAACGGCAAGCGCTCGCAGCGAACGAATCGTATCGGCGAACAAAGAGTGAGGACCATTGAAGGAGTAGATATATCCGCCCGAAGGAATCGTGGTCCAACGTTTGGCTTGTACAGCGCTCGAGGCCTGAAGGGCCATCACATAAAAATTGCGTTCCCATTCGTTTTCGGGGATACGCCCTTCGTTCATCAGCCGTAGCAGATTGCCGTAAGTGCTAACGTTGTTGAAGCCGTGATCGTGCACGCCGAAGTGGGTGATGTGCGGCGCCATCTTTTCGACGGTGTTCTTCTTTCCCATTTTCAGGAACTGATCATCGCCGGTCGCATCAAACTGCAGAATTTCAGAACCATATTGGAAACCTTGCGTCCATTCGGTCCAGCCGCGCGTCGAGTATTTGCCTTTGACGGTGAACACGGGTGATCCCTGCGAATCGTCGTACTCGCTGTTGATCAGTTCGATTTTGCGCGCAGAGGCCTGCCAGAATCGTTCAAGGCTATCTTTTAGATCATTGGTCGTAATGGATGGGTTTGTTATCACGGGTCTCTTACTCTCAATTTCTGGCTCTTCGGAAGAAGCTGTGGGTTGGTCTTCGCTTCATCGGGAAGTTTAGTTGAACCCCTCTGGACTCTGATCGACGAATTTTTTGCCCGCGTAGCGTAGATGTAAACTGAAATGTTTTGACGCCGGCTCCATTATCCCGTCGGGGGCCATTCGCTCTGCCTAGGGTGAGCCTCGACGAATGACAGTGCGACGAAGCCTCTTTTCAAATCACAAATTACGGCGAATAAAAAAGCACATTGTGAGAGTTGTTAGTCCGAAACAATTCGACCACAACTGAACCCCACAAGATGTAACTCAAGACTATCCTCAATCACGTCACCGATTACAAGCCTTTCGTGATCGCTTCGGCAGAGTTTCCCGGGCACCCGATTGTGGTTTTCATCGCAACAACCACATG
>CALDEW010000183.1 GCA_937942355.1 uncultured Pirellulaceae bacterium
AGCCGGTAGGCGCAGTTCCGGCTTCGCGCTGGAGAATTTCCTGGAGATTCAACATCTTACTCGGTGGCTAAGCCGTAACTGCGCCTTCGGCTTGGTACGGCCTACTCTTACTGATTTCTGATTTCGGATTTCGAAATACAAAATTCGAAATCGGGCCAGCGACCCGCCGATAAGCTAAAGACGTTCTGCGATTTTGATTTCTTTTGAAGCGCTAAGTGCTGGGCAAGGGTGAAATATTCCAAAGCGGAATCGTGCTTCCGCACTCCATAATTTGGAGTGCGGTAGAATTATACCGCTTTGGAATATTTGGATAAATTATCCCTGACTTCTACCAAAACCCCGTTGACGCTCGCTGGAAGGCCTATTACTCTCTAACGCAGAGTCAATTCACTCTCCATTGCAGAGTTATACCATGAACATTCACCAAGCGTTATCTGGCATTGCCCAGATTCGCCAGCAAATTGATCGCGCGGAATCCTATCGAGGCTTCCGCTCGGCGACGACTGCATTTTCAGGTGTACTGGCCATTGTGTGCGGAGTGCTACTGAGCCAGACAACGATTGCCTCAGAGTTTTTTCCTTCGGCCAGCGCACCAAGTCAGTTCTTAATCGCTTGGATTGCCATCGCATGCATTTCGATAACGGTGGCCTGCTTCGAGATGCTGATGCGCGCCAGTCGCGACGATAGTGGGTTGGTTTGGCGCATGCATCGCAACATTGCCATCCAAGCCGTCCCAACGTTTGCGATGGGTGTCATGCTGACATGGTTATTCGCAGATAATTCTCTGGTGATCGTTCTGCCGGGTGTTTGGGCAATGATTTACGGCCAGGTGTTGATCGCCTGCGTTCAACACTTGCCCGCCGCATCGCGCTGGGTGGCTGCCTACTTCATCGCCGGCGGAATCGTAGCGATCATCTTTTTCGCATCCACTATCGAAGGACTTCATTTGCAAATGATGACACTGTTCGGGGTAGGGCAGTTGGCGCTTGGTTGCGTTTTACACTGGAACATGGAGCGCGCCAGTCATGCCTAAAAAACCAAACACAGCCCAATCAGGCAACCACTCAACACGCATCGCGATGGAAGATGTTGACCGCATTTTTCACGAAAAAGCGCGACTGGGAATTCTCACTTCAATCGTGGGCGAACCGGCAGGTATCAATTTTAATGACCTAAAACAGCTTTGCGGGCTAACTGACGGAAACTTGAACCGCCACCTTAAGGTACTGTTAGACGCAAGCATCCTCACCGTGAAGAAAACCGGACGCGGTCGGAACACCAACAGCGTCTACCGTTTGACCAAGAAAGGTAACGACGGTTTCCGAATGTACCTTGCCGCGCTGGAAACCATTTTAAAGAACGCGCAAAGCAAAACAGCCAAAGCCCAAACATCCAGCGTTAAAGGGTCCGTGGCCAATAAATCCATCAAGCGCTCAGGCACGCTGGGCGCAAGCGGATAGATTTCGAATTCAGGCAGATCTAAAAAATTTTCCCTCACCACTCTATAACGCAGAGTAAAAACCCGAAAGGCAACCATGGAAAGCACACATCCCAAGGGGTTCTCGTTTCGCGATAGTTTGTTTCAGTTAGACAGAATCCTGCGCGGTGACGCTACGCGGCAGGAATTTCTGAAACGGGCTGAGATAGAAATTCCGGTCGTTGGCGTCTCAGTGACCATTATCGGTTTGGCCGTCATCTACGGAGCGTGCATGGGCGTGTTCGCGATGGTCCGGGGCGCCGAAGAGGCTCAATATGCTCAGGCACTGTTGCAGACTTTTGCGTCGATGTGCAAGGTGCCGCTGCTGTTTGTGATGACGTTGATCGTGACCTTTCCATCGCTGTACGTGTTCAACGCGATTGCGGGCACGCGGCTGCGGATGCTGCCGGTGTTGAAGTTGCTGGTCGCGTCTCTGGCGGTGAATTTAGCGGTCCTTTCCTCGATGGGGCCGATCGTAGCTTTCTTTTCAGTCAGCACGCCGAACTATCAATTTATCGTTTTATTAAACGTCATCGTATTTGCGTTAGCCGGATGTTTGGGGCTGAGCTTTTTACTCAAAACGATGGGGCGCTTGGATGATATCGACAATGCCCGGACTCAGTCCAAACGAATAAAACAGGAACCACAAATAACTCCACCCGCGTCAGACTACTACGGGGATGCCCCCGCAGCGCCACCGGTGGCAAAACTCAAGTCCAAGTCCACCCCATCCACTCCATCCACTCCATCCACCCCATCCACTCCAAAAAGCGGGCCTTTGGACGATCCACCGCTGCGAAAATTAGAGAATCATGTTTGGCGAGTCTTCTACTGTTGGTTGACGGTGTTTTGTTTGGTGGGTTGTCAGATGGGCTGGGTACTTCGTCCGTTTATCGGATCGCCCGATACGCCTTTCCAATGGTTCCGCAGCCGCCATTCAAATTTCTTCGAAGCCGTCAGCAGTCTCGTCTTTTCCTTTTTCACAGGAGCGTAATGCAAACGCGCGGCCCAATGGCCCTTACCTAGAAAATGTTAGCCGCATGGCGCTAGCCGCGGGTGGCAGAACGAAGAGAAGAAGCATCGGGAAAAGCCGGCTCAACGAACCAGCGGCTAGCGCCTCGCCGCTAACAAACCGAGCCCTCTAGAATCGAAGTAAGTGCCTGTCCAAATTTGAACCCAGATTTTGAAAGCGATTATCGACGATGAAAATTTCTCCGCGACGAGGCTGGCAAATCATGGTGCGAGGGTTCCACACCGTCGATCATGTTTTGCAGCCCACGCGGAATTTGGACCAACCACGTCAAACGCACGTCCAACCGCAAACGCAAAACCCATTCTCGACTCACGTCCGATTACGCACCGTCGCATTGTTAGTGATCGTGCTGGGGCCGATCTACGGTGCGGTTATGGGCAGCTACGCTTGGTTGGATGGACATCGTGAATTTCATCAGCAGATACTTCAGATGATTTATTCCGCAATGAAAGTACCGATGTTGCTGGGCATCACGGTCACGGTTTCAATGCCCAGCATTTTTGTGATCAATTCACTTTTTGGACTTCGTGATGATTTTCGCGCATCGCTGAGCGCCATTATTTCAGCCCAAGCGGGACTGACGATCATCCTCGCTTCGTTGTCACCGCTGACGGTATTGTTTTATGTTTCCAACACCGCAACTCAAGCCTACTCCATGGCGATCCTATTCAATGCCTTGATGTTCGGCGTTGCCGCGGTGACAGCTCAAATCCTTTTGGCGATCCACTTCCGACCGTTAATCCAAAAGAATGCCCGGCATCGTTGGATCATGCGCATTTGGATTTTCGTTTACGCCTTCGTTGGGATTCAAGCCGGCTACGTGCTGCGGCCATTCATTGGCAGTCCTAATGCGCCCACCGATTTCCTTAGACGTGAATCATTTCAAAATGCCTACGTCAAAGTGTGGGAACTCGTGCAGCAAGTCATGTTCGGGAACTGACCTGCTTGCCCGGGCTGAGCAACGAACAACCTGTTTTTTTCTTCACTTTTCCTTCACAACCAGACTTAACATATTCTTAACCAGGTTCTATTCAGTTATCTTTTCTTTGGCCATTTGAAAATCGTGTGAGACATGGCTGCACTAGTCCCTCTGCTGGCAGGGCATTCAAGGTTGCATGAAAAGGAAATAGAAACGATGCATTTTTGCCGAATTCTCCTCTTAGTTTTAACTGTGATCTGTGCGGTTGCTTCACCCGACATCGCACTGGCCCAAGATACTACCGCCGACGCCGTTGCCACGATTGATACTGGCGATACTGCTTGGATATTGATTTCCACTGGGTTGGTCTTGTTCATGACCATTCCCGCATTGGCACTGTTCTACGGAGGTTTGGTCCATCAGAAAAACGTTCTTTCGATCCTGATGCAGTGCTTGATCATCACGTCACTGATGTCGTTGATCTGGGTGACTTTCGGATACAGCCTGGCGTTTGACACGGCCGGTATGGAAAAAGGCAGCACTGGGATCAATGCCTTCATCGGCGGCACTTCACATTTAATGCTCGGCGGCATCACGCCCGATTCAGTTAGCGGCACCATTCCAACGATTCTATTCGTTGCGTTTCAAATGACCTTTGCCGCGATCACGCCAGCGCTGATGATCGGCGCATTCTGCGAACGGATGAAGTTTTCGGCAATCATGATTTTCTGTTGCTTGTGGTTGGTCGTTGTTTACCTCCCGATCTGCCACATGACATGGGGCGGTGAAGGCGGATATTTTGCGGATTTGGGTGTGCTCGATTTTGCCGGGGGCATCGTTGTGCACGTAACTGCCGGTTTTGCTGCACTGGTCGCCTGTATCATGGTTGGGCCTCGCAAAGGCTATCCCCAGAACACGCCTCCACCTCACAATCTAACAATGACTGTCACCGGTACGGCGATGTTGTGGGTGGGTTGGTTTGGTTTCAACGCCGGTAGCGCTTTGGGTGCCAACGGATCGGCCGCGATGACGCTGATGGTGACTCATATTTCGGCCTGTACCGCAACGCTGGTTTGGATGGGGATCGAATGGCTCAAAGGCGGAAAAGTCGGAGTGCTGGGCGCTGCTACTGGTGCGATTGCTGGCCTCGCCGCGATCACACCAGCTTCAGGCTTCGTTGGCCCGGTCGGAGCGATCTTTATTGGAGCTTGTTCCGGTGTGATCTGTTTTATGTTTTCCACATCGATCAAATCAAGGTTTGGTTACGATGATTCACTGGACGTTTTCGGCGTTCACGGCATCGGTGGTTTTCTGGGAACGGTTTTGGTGGGTGTCTTTGGAGCCGCGCAATTTGGCGGGTACGCTGAATTTACCGATGTAGCATCACAAGTATTAATTCAGTTCGGAGCGGCTGCTGGCACGGCCGTTTATGCGATGGTCGTCAGTGCAATTTTGCTGTTCTTGATCAAAGCCACCATTGGCTTGCGAGTATCGGATCAAGCCGAGCAGGAAGGTATCGACCTCGCCGAACACTCAGAACGCGGCTACAACCTGTAGTAACGCTAAGCGTTTCGCGCTCAAATAAAGGCACTCGGTACATCGAACGTACTGAGTGCCTTTTTCTTTTTAATCCAGCAGAAACTCAAATCTGCGCGCGGAATGAACCGCGCGCAGAGACGCGGAGACGCAGAGATCAGAACGGACGATGTAGGAGTTAAAGATATCGTTAGATAGAAACGGCAAAGCAAAGTTGAAAGAGAATAAATCAATGAGACATTTGCGAAAGATTATGACTTCACACTCAGACCTTGTCTGACGCTCAAGCGAAAAATCAAACTCTGCGGCTCTACGACTCTGCGCGCGGCCTTATACCGCGCGTAGGTTTCCGGACTAGCAATCCTCTAAATTATTGACCAAACGATGAAAATCTTCTTTGAGTTGAGGAGCGCCAAAGTTGATCAGAAGTCCGAGCTTAAGCTTCGCTAGTTTGATGTACGTAATCGTTTGCTTGCGATGAACCGGCAGCGTCTTCTCGATTGACTTTAGCTCGATTAGGACTTTACCGTTGACGATAATGTCCGCGCGAAAGCTCTCATCAATAACCTTTCCATCCCAAACAACGGGTACTGGCACTTCCGTTTCGATTTGGAAACTGGCCTTCCGCAGTTCGTAGGCGAGTATTCGTTGGTAGACAGATTCTAATAGCCCCGGGCCTAACGACTGATGGATCTTGATAGAAAGATCGAGCACAACACCTGAAATTTCGTTCTCATGCATACCGATCTCCAAATTTTTGAATGTAACCTGAACTCTGCGTCTCCGCGCGCGGTAAAAGGCCGCGCGCAGAGCCGCAGAGATTTTTTAGCCGATAATTCTTATCGTCTCAAATCAAGGCGGAGAATCGGCTCGCTTAATCAACACGCAGAGCGTACAGCAGCACGTTGAATCCGATTTTCTCTGCATCGGCGCGCGTGTAGCCGTCGCATTGGCTGACCGCCACGTTCTCTAAGGCACAACTTAAATCGTGGCCGGATAGCGCCACCACCAATCGTCCATTTATCTCCAAGCCTTCGAACTCCGGCGGAACGAGCGATTCGCGAAACCCGCCAACCACCGTTGCATCTTTGGTCCGCAAAGTGACGCGATCAATCCTGCGCCCTGAAAAACGACCGCTCCACATTTCGTGGTTCGCGGGGATCTTCTTCAGCCGCTCTCCGGTAATCTCTAGGATCTCTCGGTGAAATGACTCGCGGAAGGCACTATTGCTGCAAATGGCGTCAGCAAAAATGAAACCGCCGGACTCCAAATGAGCCCGCAAGGCCTCGCGCTCAGATGCGCTGAAGGTGAACGCGGTGCGGCCGTGCATAAATAGAATTGGGAAGTCAGAAATTTCCTCAAGGCTCGGTTTCACCATTTTCTTCTCAAGGCTGATCTGCAATCCCACGGTGTCGAGTTGCTTGAGCATGTTTTTCCACGCGTTGGGCGCTTCGTCGCTGCCGCCTGAGTGAATCAGTTTAGGAAAGTTCAAAGAACGATTCACCAACACGGTGGTTGAGTTGTCTTCTTCCAGTTTTGGCGTCTCGCCCTTCTCACGAAGTTGACGGCCGGTTGCGTAGGCGATGACGTTGACGCCCAGTTCGGCGCAATAGTTGACGCGCTGTTCCAATTTTGGATTAGGCTTTTTCTTGATGAACTTCTTGAACGCGGGTCGCTTAAGATTCCAGTAACACGACAGGTTCTTGGGGCAATAAACGACGCTTGTTCGGCAACAGGCTTGCAACCCCAGTATCGGGCGTTCACTATTTGGCAAAATCGTATGATGAGCCGACCAAAGTGGATGATCGGCCGGCAATGGCTCAAGCGCGCTTTCCGGA
>CALDEW010000184.1 GCA_937942355.1 uncultured Pirellulaceae bacterium
CACTAACGGCCCTTCCCAACTAACTGGCAAAACAACCAGTTACCTTGGACCAATTTCAGTAATAACCTTGAAAAACACCAGTCTTGAGACGTAGTCGCCGAAAATTTTTATAGATATTAAGCGTTCAGCGGGGACACAAACCCACCTTACTAAGCGATATTGTCCAACTTACTCCCGCTAAATCGATAATTTGGTAAAATGAGGATTGCATTGTAGATTGCCGCAGGCTTTAATATTCATGAAATTGTTTAACTGCTACATCTACTAAACTCTCACATTTTTCCACACTCAGCATCCGGAGATACAGATCATGCGAGCCCTACCACTTCTAAAGCCGAAACCATGGACACAAACAGCAGTAATGTTCGCCGCTGTTGCTGCTCTCTCTTTGAGTGCCAACGCTCAAACAACAACTTCGACACTGATTTCCGACATCTTCGCTGATGGTGTTGGTGGAAATACTGGAAGTGTGGCAGAAGTTGCCGAAGCTAATTTCTTCACGACAAGCTCGAGCGCCGGTATCGATAACAGCTTTCCAGTTGCGGGAGGAGGATTCCGATTTATCTCAGGAACATCTGGCCGAGCCATTCACACGCTGTTCAGCCCGACAACATTGGCAACTGCCGGCGATCGAATTGATGTTTCGTTCGATTTCACGACTCCAGCTTCGGTTCGAGCAACCGGAGGTGATGAAGAGTTTCGTTTTGGTCTGTTCGACACTTCGAACGCTTCGGGAGTCAACGTTTTCACTGGCCGTAACGCTACCGGAGGATCACTCGGAACGGACACTGGAACTCCAATTGACTTCAATTCCAACATTGCATCGGGTTCTACCAACAACCAGCCCGGGCTTGAACTCGCCGGCTTCACAGCTGAAATTGACATCGAAGGCGATCCTGATGATGACATCATGTTCCGTGTTTCAGATCTGACTGGAGACAGCACTGCCCAAATAAATGGAGTCGCAAATGGGATGGGAGAATTAGAGGGGAGTGGAATCTCCGGTAATCGTGCACCATCGGGACGCCTGACGACAACGACAGGAGGATTCGACGGTTTGGGAAGCGGGCCAGACTTCGTAAACCCAGTGGCTGCAACTACCAATTACACAGGAACACTTTCTATCGAACTGCTGGCAAGTGGAGACTTTGAAGTGACCAGTTCTCTTGCGGGCGGCGGCTTAACTGCAGCAGGCACCCTTGCGACTGACACAATCTTAGCAACTGCCGCTGGCACCGAAGCCGGTCTCGACACAAACGTTTTTGACCTGCTTACTTTCAGCGTATCAAGTGATGCGTTTGGTGTCAGCAACGGTGCAGACCTCGACGGTGACGGTATTCTTGATGCAGACAATGGCATTACATTTAGTAGCCTGCTCGTCACTTCTCAAATTACGGCAATTCCAGAGCCAAGCTCTTTGGCTCTGCTTGGCCTTTTGGGCTGTGCCGGTTTGGCTCGTCGCCGTCGCTAATTGATCCTAAAATCAATTCTCGATTCTGATGACATTCTGAATAATTTTCACCTGCCGCAATTTATTGCGGCAGTTTTTTTTGCAAAAGCTTCAAACCCACTTGCTTTATGGGGAGCTCAGTAGCCCCCTCAAGGTCCTCTCACGACACGCAGCGCGAGCATATCAGGGCTCGATCCGAATCTATCCCAGCAACTGTCGCCAGACATTTCTTGCCTGAGCCTCATGTGTTTATCAACGATGCTTTGGACATCACCAGAACGTTGCTTTTTGCGCTACGACGTCTGCACGCTTACCGTCCAGGAATGTTTGGGCGAACACTTTGGCAAGACTGACTTGCGCAAGGTTCATCCCGCCGCACAGGACATTCTGATTCTCGCATGCATCACCCGAAGTTCGAAGGCCGCCAAGCGTCGCCTGTGCTACGGCGTACGTATTGACACTGAAGCCACAATGCTGCAATTAACAACGGGTCCGACAATCGGCACTAAGAAAGCCCAAAAGGGAGGTACGTGCCCATTACACATGCGGTTTTGGTGTTGAAGATCCCGTTGCGTGCGGTATCATCGAAGCGCCACAGGAAATCGGTTTCAGCTTTCTTCGACTTATTTAGTTTGAGGCGTGCCGATTGCGCACTCATGAAATTTCAATGTGGAGCCCACGATGAATCTCAAAAAGTCTCTCTTGGCTACCCTATCGGTAGCAATGTTAGCCTTTTCGGCTAACGCAGAAATTATCCACGAATCTGATTTCGAAGCCGAACCAGCTACTGGTTTCGGTATCGGCTCGGAAACCATGGGCTTTACTGATGCCGGCGGAGACCTGATCGGATTCAGTGCGAACAACAACACACTCACCAGTGGTGATGCTCTGGGAATATCGGATGCCAATCCTAATAGTGGTTCCTTCCACTATGCAGTTGACGCGGGTGCAACCACCAGCACAGGTGGTACCCCCCGGGCTCTGGAAACGGTTGGGGTGGAAGTTGGAATGGGCAAAACACCGAAGGCGGTTCTGGTGGTTTCTCTACTCCGGCAGCGGCAATTGCCGAAGGCAATGGTTGTTACGTTGATTTCGTTGCAGGCACAACATTTACTGTAACGGCAATGGTTGCGACGGACGCTACTGATGCACTTACCGGGTCAGCAACCGCCGAAGTTAGAATCGAATTTAACAACATTTCAGACGACGGAAATGGCGGCACGACTACCGTTGCTGACGTGATCGGTCGTGCCATAAGTGCCCCTTTGGGAGCGGCAGACCTCACAACTACTTATCAACCCATCACGATCTCATACACTTTGACTCAAGCAGATCTTGATGCCGCCTTAGCAATTGGACAAGCAATGGATCCTCCGATCGCAACTCCTATCAACAGTGTTGTTGGTGTTATGGGCACCAATGAACATGGCGATGGCGCAACAGACGGCATGATCTATTTTGATGACTTCGTTTTTGAAGTTAGTGATGGTAGTGTTGTTGTCGTCGGAGACGGACATGACACCGCTGTTCTCAAGGGAGATGTTGACTTGGATGGTACAGTCAACTTCTTAGACATCAATCCATTCATTGGGGTTCTTTCGTCAGGTGGGACGCAAGCGGAAGCCGATTGTAACTGTGATGATGAGGTTAACTTCTTGGATATCCAAGCTTTCATCGATATCTTGTCCGGAAATGGAAATTAATCCGGTGCACGTCAGGAAGATATTTACCGCAGCGATATAGTTGCCAAATTCGTCCGACAAATGTCGAAATGACGTCCAATAGAGAGAGCCGGTTTTGCACTGGCTCTCTTTTTTTATGCGATTCGATCGGCTCACGCGATGGTAAATGTCTCCAAGCTGCTCAATCAGGTTTGCGAAATCAACCGTGAAGAGCTGGCATTTCAGAGCAAACATTCAATCGGGAAGCTCTCAGCAACCAAAACTCTCACCGTTATCCCAAGAACTGATCGATGACAGCTTGTTGAAGTTTTTTTCCTGTCGGATCAGCCTGTGTTTTAAGCTCACAGAACTCATTGGCCCAGGGTGACGTGCGAACGCGGAGTGGTGGATCGGGATCTTTGATACATTCCAACACAACTTTCGCGACCACATCTGGCGTCTGGTACACGTTATCGGTTTTGGCACGTTCGCCTGCACCGCTGATATATTTTTCTAAAATTGGCCTGTAGGGATCCTCCACCATGCCGCCAGATTCTTGAAACTGCTTCATCACACTGTTTGCGAATTCACTGCTGATTCCGCCAGGCTCCACCGTAGAAAACTTGATACCAAAATTGGGTTGAATATAAGTCGCCATAGATTCGGTATAGCCCTCCACTGCAAATTTGGCCGCACAGTAGATTTCGTTGAACGGTTGTCCCACCAGCCCTCCCACTGACGTGATGTTAACCACGTGCCCGCTCTCGGCGGTCCGCATGTGAGGCAAAACGGCTTTAACGCAACGAACAACACCGTGAAAATTTACATCCATCACCCATCGAACATCCTCTTCGGTCGCTTGTTCGGTAGTTCTTACAAATCCCGCTCCGGCGTTGTTGACTAACACGTCAATACAACCGTCTTCAGCGATGACATCTGCCACGCATTCGTTGATACTCTGCATATCGGTCACATCTAATTGCTTCACGTGCACTGTTACGCCAGCTTTTTGTGCAGTTTCAAGCAGTGCTTCTTGTTTGCCGGGATCACGCATCGTCGCGTAGACTTTGAATCCATTTCGCGCCAACATGACGGCAAGGCTTTTTCCAAGGCCGCTTGAAGTGCCGGTGATGATTACGTTTCTACTCATTGCTCACCCTTTTTTAAGGAATTACGTGCGTAAATCATGTCCAGTTCATCCAACTTTTGTTTCACTGACTCACGTCACAATCTTGGCACAAGCCTATCGGGCGTTGAGGTAAATGGACTCGGCAGAGACAGATATTGGAAGGGGCAAGTTCCCCGAATTAGATCTTACTCAAGTTACGGTGTTGTCACACGGTCGCTTTTTGATGATTAGCCTTGGTCAGTTACTTTCTGTTGAATCCGCAAGGCGGAGTAAGGATTGTCGCAGACGCGCACTCGATAATCTGAAACCGATTGGGCTGGTTGAGCCAAAGTTGGCGTGAGTTTGAGGTGAAGTTTGGCCTGACTTTGGGGCGTTTTTGCAGAGGAGAAAAGCGAAGAGCAGAGCGCGGTTGCAGGGCCTGAAATTTGTGCAGGCCTGTTTCTGAGCGTTGGCGGAATTTTGGCCTGCGCAGTGAATAGCCCGTTGAGGCGGTGAATACCGACATCAACGGGCTTTTTTGAAGTAGCGGTGGAGGGATTCGAACCCCCGACACGTGGATTATGATTCCACTGCTCTAACCAACTGAGCTACACCGCCTGATCTTTGTTTGGCCGTATAACTGATACGGCTTTTTCCGTGTTGTATCGTCAACCTGAACCTGCCACTTGAGAAGCTTAACGCCAGATTTTCAAAACGCGGATTCTAATCAAAAAAACAAAGACGGACTACCGAGAAGCAGCCAATTTCACGGCTTTTTTAACTCGCTTTTTCAACAATCCCACTTCCACAATTAACCCAAAAACATCGCTGGTGGACACCTTTGACAAGCCTAGATCAAAAAACGATCGTCAATCGGAACAAATACATCGGTGGATCGAATCAGCGACGAAGCAGTCAACGATCGGACTCCAAAGACCTCCGTCTTCACCTCATGCCGTAAGCGGGCTCGATCAATCGCCAGATCAAAGTCGCCGTCCCCCGATGCCAAGAGTATCGTGTCGACACCCTCGGCGACCTCCATCATGTCCAAGGTTATGCCGACGTCCCAATCGGCTTTGGCGCTGCCGTCGCTGCGCTGGATGTAGGGCTTCAATTTCACCTCAAAACCTATCTCGCGCAAGATCTGCTGAAACGAAGCCTGTTTGTCACTGCTGGGCTCGATCGCGTAAGCTATCGCCGAAACCACCGCGCGATTGGACGTTGCCGTTTTCCAAAACGCGCGGTAATCAAACTGCCGACCGAAGGCTTGGCGGGTCGTGTAGTAGATGTTCTGCACATCGACAAGGATTGCTATTTTTTCCATCGTGGGGCTAACTAAAGTTTCCTGGGAGCAGACGGGCAGCATTTTGCTGACAGAACAAAAAGTGGTTTCGGTAAAAATCTGAACTGAAGAACGCAATTAATGCCTTGGCCTTTCCAAACTCAATAACTCCAGCTCTGCTTTTGCGATCGGCATTGGCTGAGGCTGTTGTTCTTCCAGTGCATACACTACTTCTCCCTTGCCCAGCGACCAGCGGTCAAATGTCGCCGTCGTCCAAGTCAGCATAGCATCTGTTCCCGTCGAAAAGCCGCATTATCAAACGCCGGTGTAACGGCCTACGATTTGTCGTGAATGAACCCATTTTTGCCTTTCGCACGCTCCACCGCTCACTTCATCGACCACATGATGCGTCATTAATTGTGCGAGGCCCCTTCATGAAGTCCAGCGACGTGCTCCTGTTGTCCAAGAATCGAGGGATTAGGGCATTTTTGGGGTTCGCTTCGCCCTGACTTCGCAAAACTGTGATTTTCTTTCCACTGGTCGGCTGCCTGAAAGTTTTTGGTTCAAGACCTTGTAAGAAACGTTCGAATTGAACATATTATGGAAGTTGAGAGCGGAACGCTGGTGGTTGTTTTCTTGCCAGATCTGATGCTCTGAAAAGACTTGGAGACGTGGCTGAGTGGTCGAAAGCGCCTGATTGCTAATTAGGTGAACGGGTCAAACCGTTCCGCAAGTTCGAATCTTGTCGTCTCCGCTTGAAATTTCAATTTACCCGCTGTTGGATCCATCCGACAGCGGGTTTTTTCATGCGCCGTCCTTCCGGGAAAATTAGAAGGGGAAACGAAAATTGACGCCGATCCCCATCACATTTCAACGAAACCAACGCGAATTGCGGCCGTTTTTTGGGTTGGTTCAGGGGAGATACCTCAACGTGTTCGTCTATTTTCCGCCTTTAAATTTGCGCAAATCCTGTGCAAGTCGACACCTGGCTGAATTTGAGAAAATCAGATCCCAAGTCTGCCGCTTAATGTTCGCCAAGACTCCCTTGAGCCTCTTTTGAACGTTCATTCGGGGTGCTTAACAGCCAAAACAGCTTGCCCAAAATCGGTGCAATCCTCGGCATTGGTGATCGGATTAGCATTTTCGGAGTGAAAGTCCAATATTTTTTTCAACAAGCAATTTACGGCCTTAATCGCTCCTTAATCGCATCTTGACTAGGGCCGGAGCTGCTACGAGGCAAAGTTGGCACAGATAGTGCTATCTGGTTGTGCCTGCTTACTTACATTTTCACCACCATTGAACACTCCGAGAGGAAACCGTGAATCGAACGAAAACCTATCTACTATTTACTTTGCTCGCCATTACAAGTTTGGCATTTCTGCCAGACACCACCTACGCATTTCAAGACGCCGCTGATGTGGCGGCAACAGCAACCGAAGCTGTCGGTGATGCTGCCGCTGACGCAGCTGAGTCGGCCGCTGATCCGGCAACGGAACCAGCAACCAAAGTCGAATACGACGCGATGTTCCTGGTCAATAACCTTTGGATCATGATCGCGGGCATGCTGGTCTTCATCATGCACCTCGGATTTGCCACGCTCGAAAGTGGCCTCACACGCTCTAAGAACACCGTCAACATCCTGTTCAAAAACACGATGATTGTTTGTATCGGATTGATTTCTTACGGCGTCATTGGTTTTAACCTGATGTACCCTGGTTTCAACTTCGACGAAGCCAAAGGACCTGTCGATAATGCATTTGTTAAATTTGGCGAGGAAGGATTTGGGTTCCTATTGAACGGTCCTGCCGTTGCCTCTGTGGGCGATGATGCATCATCTGAAGAAATTGCGGCGTTTAACGCGACCTCTACTTCTGAATACTACGAAGCCTATACAAAGTTCACCGACTTCTTTTTCCAAGCCATGTTTGCCGCCACTTGTTGCACGATTGTCTCTGGTGCTGTTGCCGGACGTATAAAGCTTGGGACTTTTTTGATCTTCTGCATCCTGTTTGTTTCAATTAGCTATCCAATTACAGGCTCATGGGACTGGGGAGGAGGCTATCTTGAAGAGGAGTGGGGCTTCATTGACTTTGCCGGATCAACCTTGGTTCACTCAGTAGGAGGTTGGGGTGCCTTGGTGATGGCGGGGCTCTTAGGAGCCCGGCATGGAAAGTATGTCAACGGCCGCCCAAAAGCGATTGCACCAAGTAGCATGCCATTGGCCGCGGTCGGTGTTTTCCTGCTGTGGTTCGGCTGGTTCGGATTCAACGGCGGATCTGTTTTGAGTGCAGACCCTGGACTTGTTTCGC
>CALDEW010000185.1 GCA_937942355.1 uncultured Pirellulaceae bacterium
AGTTGAATGCGGTGGTTGCGGAGGAAGTCGTTTGCGCGACGATGCGGCGGCGGTGCGGTTCCGCGACACGACGATCGACGGCATTTGTCGGATGCCGTTGGGCGTGTTGATCAAAACGATCAGCAAATGGAAACTGGACAAGCGCGAAAAGAAAATCGCGGGTGAATTGATCCGCGAGATTAAGAGTCGTGTTGAGTTCCTTAATGATGTTGGATTGGAATATATCACGATCAACCGAACCGCGGCCTCGCTGTCCAACGGTGAAGCTCAACGAATTCGATTGGCCAGCCAATTGGGCAGTGGATTGTGCGGTGTGTTGTATGTGTTGGACGAACCGACGATCGGTCTTCACCCACGCGATAACACGCGTTTGCTCAAAGCTCTGCACCGATTACGGGATCTTGGAAACACGCTGATTGTGGTTGAGCATGATCGCGAAGTGATTGAAAACAGCGACGCCGTCTGCGATTTTGGCCCGCTGGCAGGTGTCAACGGTGGCGAAATTGTTGCTGTTGGAGCCCCGAAAGATGTGGGCAAGAAAAAAGATTCGGTAACCGGACCCTTCATTAGCGGAAAGAAGGGGATTCCGATTCCAACCAATCGCCGCCCTGCCCTGTCGCTGGATCCAGAGTTCAAGGACGTTGACTTCACTAAGCCTCGTCCGGTGAAAAAAGCCGTGAAGAAGAAAAAGGCAAAGAAGAAAGCGCCCACGAAAAAAGTCGCGCGAAGAATGCCAACAGCGGTGGCGATGGCCAGCACGATTGATGTTGTCGGAGCCCGGCACAATAACTTGAAGGACATCACCGTCCGGTTCCCGCTGGAGGCGCTGACGGTCGTTACTGGGCCTAGTGGTTGTGGTAAAAGTAGTTTGGTGAACGAGATTCTTTATAAGTCGTTGGCCAGACGTTTGCACCGATCATCGGCCGCGCCGGGAACTCATAAGGGCCTTCGGGGCATCGACAGCATTAACAAGGTAATCCGCGTTGATCAAACGCCGCTGGGCAATTCTCCGTCGTCCAACCCGGCGACCTATACCGGTGCGTTTGATTTGATCCGTGAGCTGTTCGCACAATTGCCCGACGCCAAGATTCGTGGCTTCACCGCGCGTCGATTTAGTTTCAATGTGCCCGGCGGACGTTGTGAAGAGTGTTTTGGTAACGGTCAAATTTGCATTGAAATGCACTTCCTTCCCGACGTGTGGGTCGAGTGCCAGGCTTGCAAGGGCCGGCGCTATAACGAGGACACCCTTGCGGTGCGCTATGAGGGGAAAACGATCGACGATGTGTTGAAGATGTCGTGTGCTCAGGGGCTGGAACATTTTTCCAACATCCCCAAGATCCGGCGCATCCTTAAAACGCTGTGCGATGTTGGTTTGGACTATGTGACGCTGGGGCAAAGTGCGCCAACGCTTTCTGGTGGTGAAGCCCAACGGGTGAAGCTGTCGGCAGAACTGGCGCGGCCGGACACCGGGCGGACGCTGTATTTGCTTGACGAACCGACGACCGGCTTACACTTCAATGATCTAATGAAGCTGTTGGAAGTGATTCAGCGGTTGGTCGATGTGGGTAACACGGTCGTATTGATCGAGCACAATTTGGACATCATTAAGGCCGCTGACTGGGTGATCGACATGGGCCCCGAAGCGGGTGCCGGAGGAGGCCAGGTCGTGATCCAGGGAACGCCGGAAACGGTGGCCGCCTATGCGGAGGTCGCGGCGAAGCAGCACGCCACCGAAAGTAACGGAACGTTAAAGAAGAAAACGACGAAGAAGCCGACCAAGAAATCCACTGCGGTGCGGTTGGATCGAAGCTACACCGGCGAAGCGCTGATCCCCGTGCTCAAAGAAGGTCCCTATAAAAAGCGGAAGATCTACGATCCCGATAAAGAAGATCGTTGGAAGCGCGGTGACATCGACATCGAGGACGTTGGTGCGACCGCCCAGATGCCGTGGGAAGCCGACGGGCGTCGCTGGCATACGCAAGATCGCGTTGGACGCGCGGGCGAGCAAGTGAAGTGGGATGGGCGGATTCTTTCGGAGGTCGTTGACCGGATCGAACGACATGAAGACTTTGCGGATACCGATTGGAATCAGCGCGGGTCAGTCGACATCGCCAGTGTTAAAAAATCCGAGGGTTGGTTCTTCCATGCGGTCACGGGAGATACCTGGTTTGTGAAATTGAAATTCCGCGTTCGTCCTAGGGCGTTCAAACGTGAGGAGTTAATAGATCGGGTTCCGCTTTTGTCGGCAAACGATTTAGAGGACATTCCTGTTTACGGAAACGCACCGCGGGTGAAAGTAACTAATGCCAAATCGGCTTGGCAGGAGATTGAGTTCAAGGTGCATTCCTTTGACGAAATTAACCACGATGGGTTTTGGAGCTTCGTTGACGATGCGATTGCGAGCTTCCAAAATAAGGGCGAATTGGCCAAGGCAAAAATTGATGAGAATTCGCCTTGGGCAAAATTGGGTAAAAAATGGCACCTGATGCGAAAAGGCTTCACGCCCGATACGGAAGTCCAATGGGATAAGAAGGTCTTGGAGAAGATGTGTGGTGTGCTGAATGAACTGGCGCCAGCGGGGGAATTTCAATGGAAGAATAAAGAGGAAGTCTACTTCTTGCTGCCCGATCAGAAGTTGCCCTGGGTGACCCTGCAAACCAAGAAGCCCGACGCGCTGTGGGTGTTAGTGGCGGGCCCTGAGGGGACGTTGAAACTTGATCGTGTCCGAGGATTGGCTGATTCTGCCAACAGTGAGATCAGTGATGATCGCGAGGTTCTTCGTCTGGCGTTCTCTTCCAAGGAGCAGGTTCAGAGTGAAGCCATGGAGAAGTTTCTTGGTGGCGTGTTGCAAACGATGATGGCGGGAAGTCGTTGACGTTAAAATTGTATTTCAAGTCTTTACTTT
>CALDEW010000186.1 GCA_937942355.1 uncultured Pirellulaceae bacterium
CAACCCGACGCTGCCATTTAGGATGCAAGTGAACGTCGATTTCATCAATTAAGACAATACCGGGCGTTTCACTTAAGACGCGAGGTAGCACGTCGTCAGCATCCAAATTTTCCGGTGGCACCATGAAGTTGTTTTGTGTCACACATTTGATTGCGATATCAGCAACCATCGCCAACATCATCTGCTGCCCGGCACTAAGATTTGAAAAAGGTTGGGGGTTATTGTCGATAGAAAGCACAATGTCTCTTCGCCCAGTGTCGAACCATGCATCGTCGGCCACCGGAAGACAACGTAAGATTGCTCGCTTTACGATTTCAAAACCTGGTCGATAGCTGGCGTCTCGACGATTGCCGCGTTCGATAGTTTCGTCCGCAAACCAGTTTTTAAGATCTGCAATGCGAATCCGCTCATTTAGGCAGTCGTAAAAAGCCTCCCAACGACTTCGTGGACCTCGACTAGGGTCCTTTGCGTTTCGTCTCTCGCGATGGGTTAGCCACGCGCGTCCTGCACCATAGTAGGCAATAACCGGTAAAACCTGTTGGCCGGTGGCAGCTGCTCCGATTAGTTTCGCGATTTCACTCCGCGCCGCATCGAGACCAGTGGAGAACTTCTCAAGCATGACGATGGTTTGATTCCAGTTTACCTTTTCGGTTCCAATGGTGCCCGAAACAAAGTAACCACTCTCGTGAATTGAGGGAACAAACTGTGGCCTATCGCCTAAAGTCTGCCAAGAAACACGTACATGCTCCTCTGACAGTAGTACACGACTGTTATGTACGTTTTTATCAGGCACCTCATAAAGCCAAACACCGCAGGCGATCGCTAACGCATCAAGAATGGAAGTCTTTCCGCTGCCGTTTTCGCCGATCAGCAAGGTAAACTCGGGGTGTAAGAGCAATTCAAACTCTTCGAACAGCTTAAAGTTCTTAAGTTGAATACGGTCAATTTTCATGGTGTCGCTCCGGCCACTAGGCCAGTGTTTCAGGTCGCTATAAGACAAGCGTGTGGAGGGTCCAGCAATTCGATTATAAACGATCGACCTAAGGCATCCGACATCATCAAACGCAAAATATCAATTTAGCTTCCTGAATTCTCGCAGCCTTTCGTTTTAGTTTCGCAGCAGAACTCATCGCAAGGCCGACCGCCTCAAACTAGGATTTCAGCCTGCTCTTTTTGGAACATTTGTGGAATTCTCGCGAATCCCACTAAGTTCAGTTTAGATGGAATCTGCGTGGGGGATCTCGATCCCCCAACTGGACCGAAAATTGTATCTCGCATTTTGGTATGATTTTAAGACAATAAAATTAATCGCGCATCTCTGAAGGAACGGAAACCATGGCGTCACGCACCAAAAAGAAATCTAAATCGACTCGTGGCAGATCGGCAAAACGCATCACCAAGGCTGCGGATACCAAAACCAGAACACCTCGGGCTGTGAAAAAATCGCCCAAGCCCGGAGCTAAATCCAAGGCTAAGCCTAAGCCCAAATCAAAATCAAAATCTAAAGCGCGCTCAAAGAACCAACTTTCCTTTCACCAACGACTCGGGCGGCTGACCGTTCGACAAGCCTGCAACTTGCTGGGGGATGAAGGCTCAAAACTGATGCAGCAAGGACGCATGGAATTCGAGGTCGATTTCGATCGCGATGTCTATCTGGGCCGTGATGTGTACCGAGTCGCGATCAACGATCACGGCCTGGACGACCCCAACGTTACCACGACACTGACCGTTGATCCCGGCCGTCGCAAGTCCCTGTTGATCTCCTGCGATCAGTGCACCCGGTCCTGCACTCACCAAGGTGCCATGCTGGACTATCTGATGCAATCCAAAACGGTGCTCGGTTTGGCGATGCCGCCAGATGAAAGCGTGCCGCTGGAACACTTGACCGAAGAAGAACTGCATCGCCGCGCGGTCGACGAACGCAAGCAACGCGCCGCCGGTGAAAAGATGACGGTTCGTTCGACGCATCGCAACACGCCGTGGACGGACTACGTCGTGACCAGTAAGCAATCCGGCCGCAGCTATCGCGTGTCGGTCCGTAGCATGGAGGACGTTGATTGCTTTTGCAGCTGCCCCGACTACCGCACCAATCAACTGGGCTTCTGCAAACACATCCTCAAAGTCCGCGCACGAATCAAAAAATGGTTCACCAGCAAACAACGCCAGCGACCTTATCGCCGCAAGACACTGTCCGTTCGTCTGGCTTATGGTGCCGACACCGGCGTGCTGTTCAATTTACCGCACAAGCCCGATGCGCGGTTGGTCGAATTGGTAGGCGATGCCCATCGCCAGCCACTGACCGACGCCAAGGCGGCGTTGCAAATCATTCAGGCCATCGAGTCGCATGACTATCCGATCAAGATTTTCCCCGACGCGGAAACTTACTTACAACGCAGCATCGTTCAACGCCGCTTGAAAACTTTTGCCGACTCCGTGCGAGAATCTCCCACGGACCATCCGCTGCGCGAAGGGCTGCTCAACGCCCGACTGTTGCCATACCAACTCGACGGCATCGCGTTTGTCGTTGGTGCCGGACGAGCGATTTTGGCCGACGACATGGGTTTGGGGAAAACAATCCAGGGCATCGGAGTTGCACAATTGCTGGCTCAACACGCCGACGTCGCGCGCGTGCTGGTGGTCTGTCCGGCATCGCTCAAAAGCCAATGGCGTAGCGAAATCCAACGATTCTGCGGTCGCTCGACCCAGTTGATTTTTGGCTCAGGTGACCAGCGCGTCGAGCAATATCACAGCGACGCTTTCTTTACCATTTGCAACTACGAACAGGTGTTGCGTGACATCACGGCGATCGAAACGGTGCCGTGGGATCTGGTGATTTTGGACGAAGGCCAGCGGATTAAAAACTGGCAAAGCAAAACCAGTCGCATGATCCGCCAGATCGACAGCCCTTTTCGATTGGTGCTTTCGGGCACACCGCTGGAGAACCGTTTGGGCGAACTTTATACCATCACCAAGTTCGTAGACACCAACTTGCTGGGCCCCGCCTATCAGTTTTTCAACCGCCACCATATCGTCGACGATCGAGGAAAGACTCAGGCGTATCATCGACTGGATGAACTGCGCGAAAAACTGTCTCACGTGCTGTTGCGACGGACGCGCAGTGAGATCGCGGATCAACTGCCATCGCGCACCGACGAAATCGTGCGAATCATGGGCACGCAGGAGCAACTGGACATCCAAAACGCCAATGTTGCGCGGGCGGCTCAGATCGCGAACAAGAAATACTTGACCGAGATCGACCGCATCGTGCTCATGTCTTGTTTGAGCAATGCTCGGATGGCTTGCGACAGCACGTATTTGCTGGACCAGGAGAAAGAGGAATATAGCAGTAAACTCGAACGGTTAAACGAACTGCTACTGGCGCTGCTGGAAGATCCCACACGCAAGATCGTGATCTTCAGCGAATGGAAACGAATGCTCGACCGCATCGAGTCTCGGCTGACGGAACTGGGCGCAGACTTCGTTCGACTCGACGGCAGCGTGCCTCAGAAGAAACGCGGGCCGCTGGTGAATCGCTTTCAAACCGATCCGCTGTGCCGAGTGATCTGCATGACTAACGCGGGTTCGACCGGTTTGAACCTGCAGGCTGCCAACACCGTCATCAACGTGGACTTGCCATGGAATCCTGCGGTGCTGGAGCAGCGGATCGCACGAGCGTATCGCATGGGGCAAAAGAATCCGGTCCACGTTTACAAACTGGTCACCGTTGGGCCAACCGGCGGCGAAACGATTGAGGAGCGATTGCTTGACACGTTAGCTTCCAAGCAAAACCTGGCCGATGCGTCGATCAATTTGGACAGCGACATCAACGAAGTCGCGATGGTCAGTGGCATGGAGTCACTCAAACAGCGTTTGGAAGTTGTGTTGGCTCCGAAAGTCGCACCGGTCGATGAAAGTCAACAGCGGCGGGTGGAAGCCGAAGCACAACAATTGGGCGACACGGCATTGATCAAAGCCCAGCGCCGGGAGAAAGTGTCACGTGCGACCGGGCAGTTGGTCGCCGCGGCTCTCTCTCTGGCCGGAGAGTTACTCGATGGGGGAGCGGCCGACAAACCCGATGCAAAATCCTCGGATGCGCAAGACGATTCGGCGGCCAACGTCAAAGTTGACCAATTGACACAGCAACTGGAACAATGCGTCGACCGTGATGAATCGACCGGCGCTATGCAGCTGAAGATTGACTTGCCGGACCCAACAATCCTGCGCACGCTTGCCAAGTCTCTAGCGCGATTGCTGGATGATTGACATTGGCAATTTTTTTCAAACCGCAGCACTACTAACGATTATTTTCCGAAGCCAAATAGACGCCTAAACAACAAATGAACCCACATTCGTATCATCGCAAACGAAGCGGCAAGAAACGCGGGCATTATCGAATCTGCAAATATTGCTTCGGCACTCCACTCCGCGATCAAGGCTTGTGCCACGAGTGCTCACAGCGTTCTAAAGAGGAGAACAAACGGCGGCTTGTCATCGTCAATGCCATGGCCACATTGGATCACTTTCTCACACAAAAGAATATCTCGGCAAAGAACTTGAAAACGATTAAGAGCTTTTGCGACCTTGAAGATCCAGCATTGCACGAATACGCAACGCTGGTGCTGGCGATCGGCCAGAAGTTTCCTCGCAAGAAAAAGCGGTATCGGAAAATTCGAAGGATTAACCCGGAGCTCTACCGACGCATACGGCAGAACTCAAAATTCTTTTGGCACGTAGACGAGTCGATATTTGAGTGTTACCAGCTGCAAATCGAGCCATGGCCTGACGAGTATTTTTCCCAGCGGCTGGCGGATGAAGAGGCATTCGAGTTCGACAGATCTAAAAAAACCGTTTATTAAGTAGCGACCGTCGCCAGACGGTGGATCTCGGCAACTTCACTTCTGATATCACTACTTTACGACACCCACGTTCTGTGACACCCACGCTCTGGCGAGCGTAGCTACATTAGCTTTCTCGCCGCTACACCAAGTCCTGCACTACTTCTCCGTGCACGTCGGTCAAACGGAAGTCGCGGCCCGCATACCGATACGTCAACTTCTTGTGATCGAACCCCAGCAGATGCAGCATCGTCGCATGTAGGTCGTGAACATGCACGGGATTCTCAATCGCCTGGAAACCAAACTCATCGGTCTTGCCATAGACTTGGCCGCCTTTGACGCCGCCTCCGGCCATCCAAACGGTGAACCCATAGTGATTGTGGTCGCGTCCGTTGATCTTGCCTTTGTTCGCGCCTTCGGTCGGCATCTCCACCACCGGCGTTCGTCCGAATTCGCCACCCCAGAGCACCAACGTCTCCTCAAACAGCCCGCGCTCTTTAAGATCCGTCAGCAGCGCTCCGATGGCTTGATCACATTCCCCCGCCAGCTTTCGATGCTCCTTCTCGAGATCGTCATGATTATCCCACGGCTGACCTTTGCCATGCCAGAGCTGAACGTAACGCACACCCCGTTCGACCAATCGCCGCGCCGTTAGAATTTGCCGCGCCTGATCTCCGTCTCCATACGCCGCGCGAACACTTTCAGGTTCCTTGGAAATATCGAAAGCGTCGGTGGCTTCCATTTGCATTCGATACGCCAGCTCATAAGACGCGATACGCGCGTTCATCGAATCGTCGCCGCGCTGATCACTGTGCATCCGATTTAGCCGTTGCAGAGCATCAATTTGTTGACGTTGTTGCGCCAGCGACAGCCGGCCATTGCGCACGTGACGAATGAGTTTGTCGATCTCTTTATTTTGACTGTCAATGTAAGTGCCCTGAAACACCCCGGGCAAAAATGCAGCCTGCCAGTTCTGCGTTTCCTTGACCGGGTAACCGCCAGGGCACAGTGCCACAAACCCTGGCAGATTCTGATTCTCAGTCCCCATACCGTACGTCACCCAAGAACCCATGCTGGGCCTCACCAGCCGAGATTCGCCGCAGTTCATCAATAGCAGCGACGGTTCATGATTAGGCACGTCGGCTTGCATTGAATTGATGATCGCGATGTCGTCGATGTGCTTGGCGGTGTGGGAGAACAGTTCACTGACGTAAGTTCCGTTTTCCCCATATTGTTTAAATTTAAAAGGTGAACCCAACGCGACGCCCGTTTTACGCTCGGTCGGCAAGTTCATTGGCAACGCTTTTCCGGCCCACTTTTGAAGTTCCGGTTTGTAGTCAAACGTGTCGACCTGCGATGGACCACCGTTCATAAACAAATGAATGACGTGTTTTGCTTTGCCAGGAAAATGAGTCGCCCGCGGGGTTAGTGGATTCCCACTTTTTCCTGGTCCGGTACCGGCCAGCAATCCCGCATCTCCCAGCACGCCCGCCAATCCCAGCGCAGCCATCCCTGTACCGCAGCGGCGCAGTAGACTTCGTCGATTGAGTCCGATGGGTAGTTGTTGGTTGTCCATGGTTGTTCACTTAGGCTTTTTGTCTCTGGGAAGACGACGATTTCTAATTTCTGATTTCTGATTTCTGATTTCTGATTTTCTTGATCGCTAATTTTATTGATTATTAATTTCGAAATTGAAAATTCAAAATTCGAAATTTTAAGTCTCTGACATTCTATTTTTCTATCACTTCAATCCACCGTTTCAAATTCATTCATCATCAGCATCAGATGACCGGCTCGCTGACGTCCATCCTGATCAGCGGATTTGATATAGCCAAACAGAGCCTTTCTTTCATCCGATGACGGATCGCGCGACAGCGTCAACCGAAACAACTGATCAACAAACGCCGCGTCATTGGTTTTAGTTTCGCCCATCTGCGCCTCCGCACGCGCCGCCAAGGCATCGGCTTGCTCGGCCACAAAAGGACTGTTCATCAGAAACAGACTCTGCTGAGGCACGTTGGTACGCGTGCGCCTTGGCGTGCTTTGATCTGGACTGGCGAAATCAAACATCCGCAATTCATCCGCCAATCCTTGACGATCCACAATACCATAGATCGTACGCCGATTATCAAACGGCGGTTCGAACTGCTTCACGCCTCGACCCGACAGCGATTCATCCAGGGTCCCCGCAGCGAATAAAATCGCATCTCGCAATCCCTCCACCTCCAACCGCCGACGATTCATTCGCCACAGCAACCTGTTTTCAACATCCTGTTGTTTTCCTGCACCGCGCGAGAGGCTCGACTGCCGATAGGCGCGGCTGAGCATTATTTTTCGATGCAGCGACTTCAGCGACCAACCCGACGCCATAAAATCAGCCGCCAACCAATCCAAAAGATCCGGATGCGAGGGCGCGTCGCCTTGAATTCCAAAATCGCTGGGCGTGTTAACCAGCGGATTGATAAAGTGGTGCATCCAGACACGGTTCACAATCACGCGCGCCGTCAGAGGATTGTCTGGGCTGACGATATCATTGGCCAACTCCAAACGGCCAGCGCCCTGAGAGTAAACTTTCGCCGCGCTCGAGCTAAGTATTTCCGGAAATCGACGCGGCACCGTTTTTCCGCGCCGATCCACATTGCCTCGGATCATGACATAAGGATCTTCGATCTGTTTGCGATCCTTCACAATCATAGCTCGATCGAAACCACGTGGTGAAGTTCCGTCATGAGCAATCACGGCTGCCTTGAGCTTCCTGATGGCGAGCAAATCTTCGCGCTTAATCAGCTTACGGATGCGGTGAAAAGGCCATTGAAAGGGAGCATCGACATGAAATATCAACGCAGCCGCAGCCCGTTGCTCACCGGCATCTGAGAAAACCGATTCCAGCGGGTTCTTAGGGCTACCTGCATCTCGGTACTTATCAGTCGCTTCCTTGAGCGCTTTCGCAAATCGTTCCGCCACTTCACGCCGTTGGTCAAAGGAAGCCGCCGCATCCAAATCAGCCAGCGTCTTTTTCACCCAAACGTTTTCAGGCAACGATCGCCAGTACGCCTTCAACACCTTGCGATACTCACCGCGAAACTGATCTGTGGCAAGGGTTAGCACACCCGCGGCACGCAGCTCATCTTCGGATTCGTTCATCCACCCGGCCACCGCATATTGGTCGATGTAGTCCAGCAAATGTTGGCGCGTTGAGTCGCGCGACTTCCTCTGCAAAGCTTCGACGTCATCATTGAGCTTTTTCAATTCGACGACAAAACTGTCTGCTGATTCTGGTGGCTGCCCAATCAGGGGTAAATCTTCGGGCAGGAAGCAATTATTAAAAACGCCGTAAAGCGAATAATAATCCTCCGTCGCCACGCCATCAAATTTATGATCGTGGCAACGGGCACACGCCACCGTCAGCCCCATCAAACCGCGCGTC
>CALDEW010000187.1 GCA_937942355.1 uncultured Pirellulaceae bacterium
CGGTCCCGCAAAAATCCGCATCAGATCATCATCCAAGGACAGGTAGAACTTGCTGCTACCGGGATCGCCTTGACGTCCACAACGACCGCGCAACTGCAAATCAATCCTTCGAGCATCGTGACGCTCGGTGCCGATCACATGCAATCCGCCGCGGTCTTTGACCTTTTCGCCCATCTCGGACATCTTGTGTTCTTCGTCGATTGATTTAACTAACTCTTCCCACTCGTCCTGAGGCACGTCCAAACGCGTTGCGTATTTGTCTTGGAGACGCGCCCACGCCATCGTTTCAGGGTTACCGCCCATGATAATATCGGTACCGCGACCGGCCATGTTGGTCGCAATGGTGACCGCGTCGAAGCGACCGGCTTGAGCCACGATGTCGGCTTCGCGTTTGTGATGCTTCGCGTTGAGCACCTCGTGCTTGACGCCGCGTTTGGTCAGCAAGTTCGAAATCTTCTCGCTCTTCTCGATCGAGACGGTTCCAATGAGGATCGGTCGCCCCGGCAACTGAATCCGGTGGATCTTTGATCGCTCAACCACGTGTTCTTCGTTGGAGTAGCGGTCATGAATGACTACCTGAGAATCGGTTTCGCTGATAATTTTACCTGCATAGAATTCACCGTCCTTCAAGAACACCATATCGTGCTTGTGATAGTTCTCGACCTCGTCCGCTACGGCTTCCCATTTGTATTCCTCTTTGCAGTAGATTAAATCTGCCGCTTCGTCGCGCTGCAGCGGACGATTGGTGGGAATCGCAACCACGTCCAAGCCATAAATCTTGTGGAATTCTTCGGCTTCGGTCATCGCCGTACCGGTCATTCCGCAGATCTTGTCGTACAGCTTGAAGTAATTTTGCAGCGTAATCGTCGCCAGGGTTTGCGTTTCCTTTTTGATCTTCACGCCTTCTTTGGCTTCGACCGCCTGATGCAGCCCATCGCTCCACTGCCGACCGTCCATCAAACGACCGGTAAATTCGTCAACGATAACGACTTGGCCCTCTTTGACGACGTAGTTAACGTCCGCGATGTAAAGACCGTGAGCCTTGAGTGCGTTGTCGATCAGGTGAGGCCAGTCCATATTGCCGGCGGTGTAAAAACTCTCGACGCCGGCCATTTTTTCGGCCACGCGGATACCTTCATCGGTCAAAGTCGCGGTGTGGTCCTTTTCATTAACTTGGTAATGAACGCCTCGTTCAAGGGCACGGGCAATGCGATCGGCTTCGGCGTATTTGGATGGGTTTTGGTGCGCAGGACCTGAGATAATCAGCGGCGTCCGCGCTTCGTCGATCAAAATGTTATCCACTTCGTCGATGATCGCGAACGCAAGTGGACCCTGGGCCTGTTGAGCTTGTTTGGGGAAGCGGTCGTCGTCACGTGCCGCCGGGCGCATGTTGTCGCGCAGATAGTCGAAACCGAATTCGTTGTTGGTTCCGTAGGTAATATCACAGGCATAGGCTTTCTGACGTTCGTCTGGCGGCATATCCGATTGAATGTTGCCGACGGTCAAACCAAGTCCCATATACAGAGGGGCCATCCACTCCATATCACGACGGGCCAGATAATCGTTGACCGTAATCACGTGAACGCCGCGGCCTTCAAGTGCATTCAAATACGTCGGCAGAGTGGCGACCAGCGTTTTACCTTCGCCGGTAACCATTTCGGCCACGTTACCGCCGTGCAGTACCATGCCGCCGATCATTTGCACGTCGTAGTGACGCATTTGCAGAAAACGTTTTCCGCCTTCGCGGCAAACGGCAAAAGCTTCGGTTAAGAGATCGTTGGTCGTTTCGCCGTTGGACAATCGTTCCTTGAACAATTCGGTCTGCTTGACCAGTTCTTCGTTGGACATCGCTTCGTAGCGCGATTCCAATTGATTGATCGCGTCAACGCGCGTTTGGAACTTTTTGATTTGTCGGGCGTTGGATGAGCCGAAAAGCGACGTAACTGTTCGCTCAAAGCCGCTGAGAACACCTGTTCCGACGTTGGTAATGTTGTCCCAGGCTTTTTCCAAGATGTCCATGTTTTGTTCCGGTCAGGTAATCCCGGCTGCTTTTTGTGTAGGGCGAAATTGTCAGTCAGCACATGTGCGACTGAGGAATACGCTGTTTAAATTTGAGTACGGCGGACTCACAAACGCTGGCGAATTCTGCGCTCAACGCGAAATTTATCAATATAGGTAAGTCTGGTTCCGTCAACAGATTATAGTGATTTTAAGCCCCGGTCAACGGAGATCGTCTCTGTTGAGCAGGCGAAAAATCCCGGCGATCCAGACGGTTTTTGAACCCGTTTTGACCAGTTTTGGCAGTCGAAACGATCCAACTCCCAATGATACGCAAGTTGCGTGCCTTACCTTAACGGCGTGGCCACATTTTCGCATCGCAACAGAACTCATCGGCTTTTTTCCATTTTTCTCTTCTACGGTAGGAAGCAAACTGGGCTCCCATTAAGATTCACCCTCATCCGCCCTTAAGCAAGACAGACAAACACTAACGCCCTTTTCGACAACCCTCTGTGAAAAAAGACCCACTAACGACTGACATCACTGGCAAAATGATCCTGCTGGGCACGGGAACCTCGGTCGGCGTGCCCGCGATGGGCTGCCGCTGTGAGGTCTGCACCAGCGACGATCCCAAGCACAATCGGACGCGCTGCAGTGTGATCATGGGGCTGCCGGAGGGAAACCTGTTGATCGATACTTCCCCCGATCTGCGTCAGCAATTATTGCGTGAGAAAATTGGCATCGTCCACAGCGTGGCGTATACCCACGAACACAGCGATCACGTGATGGGATTTGACGACCTGAGGTTGTTTCAGTTTTACTTGGGACACGCCGTTCCCATTTTTTGTACGCCAGTGGTTCGTGAGCGTTTGGAGAAGGCGTTTGACTACGCGTTCTCCAAAAAAGAGCGCACGCATCAAGGAGCCGCGCCTTCGGTAGACATCGCTTTGATCGATCCTCAGCAACCGCTGGATGTGCTGGGATCAACGCTGACACCGGTGCCGATGAAACATGGTCCCAACTTCGACGTACTGGGATTCCGAGTCGGCAACGTTGCGTACTGCACCGACGTCAGTCATATCCCCGACAGCAGCATGGCGTTACTCCAAGGCTTGGACGTTTTAGTTCTCGACGCGCTACGGCCGGATGCACACGTAACCCATTTCAACATCGAACAAGCACTCAAAATCGTTGACCAACTGCAACCCAAGCAGACTTACTTCACCCACTGCTCATGCAGCATGAACTACGCGACAGTGAACCCCACGCTTCCGGTAGGCGTACAAGTCGGTTGGGACGGGCTGCAGATCGAGCTGACATAGCAAGGTCCGGCTTCTTTATCCGTGCTTGAATTGCAAGCGTATCTCTTTCTTTTAGGTGCCTAGGGCACAAGAATCAAATCACGATTTTGCTTGCATCGCTCGAAAGCCTCCGCCATAATCAAATCCACTCAGGCGATAAGTCAGCAAACGACGTGTTTGCCGACGAGCTTTTGCCGATAATTAAATTTGTAATCCCGCTCAGACCATGATTTCGATCGTCTTGTTCTTTATTGATGCACTGTTCTTAGCCGTTCCGGCCGTGCTATGCGTTGCGCTATTCTCATTCGTGATGTTGTGCGTGAGATGGAAGACTGAGCACCGACGAAAACACGCCAAGCGTCTTGGTGTGTCGCTCGCATTGATTCCGCTGCTCGGTGGGCTGATATACGTCACAACTTGGTCCGTTTTGATGCCTCTCATGGCCGACGACATCACAGCAAAGCATGATGCTGCCAACGCAAAACGATTCGCAGAGACCACTTTGGTCGGAATCGGGGACCAATCGCCACAGTTCACACTGGAAACACTTGCTGGCGATAGCTTTGACGTGCCGGCGCAAGGGAGGGTAACTGTCTTAATGTTTTTTGCGACTTGGTGTGGCCCCTGTCTGAACGAACTTCCACATGCTCAACAGATTTGGGATTCTCTCAAAGACGATGCTCGCTTTCAAATGATTGCGATCAATCGCGAGGAATCGGAAGCTCACGTTGCTGAATTTCTTTCAACAAATAGATTCACTTTCCCGACTGGGACGGACACGGAACGCGAAATCTACTCAAAGTTCGCGACGGAATCCATTCCGCGCACGTTCATTGTCAATCCGGACGGAACTATCGCTTATGCGACGATCGGTTTTACCGATGGAGATCAGATCGAACTCGAGGCCAAAATACGAAACCTGCTCGAATCAATTCCGCTCAATGGCGAAGTTGAAAACGCGGGATAACAATAATCGAGATAGGGGCCGCATTGCTGCGTGCCCCTCTCACACCACCGGACATGCGGGTCC
>CALDEW010000188.1 GCA_937942355.1 uncultured Pirellulaceae bacterium
ACCTCTAAAACCAATCCGAAGTCCACCGTTCCGCCCCCAGGGAAAGTTAGTTCGTCAGTGTTTCAGTTTTTAAGCGGTAAAACGTAAGGAAAACAAACCCTGAAGAAAAAATCAAAACTTTTACCGCGCTACCGGTACAAAATACTTGACTCAAGAGGCCATGTAGATGTTATTCAGCGTTCTTTATTACTGATTAACGTTTGCAACCATGTTCTCGATTGCTGGTGAACAATTTCATTGTCCATTACCTGCCAGCGTGAATCAAGTCGATTCTGAATGAGCAAGGGCGGAACCGTGATGTCGGCCGACTACGATGTCGCATTGCTTTTTGTTCGGTATTTGCCAAGGCGAACATTACGGTGGAGCTTGTGAGGAACGCTTGTAGGGAGTCAACAGTACGTGGCAATAACGACACGAATAGATTCTTGAATCTGGGGAGATGCGAAAGTCTGTTTTGACGCGTTCTGTTGCGACCGGGCGTTATTAGCCAAAAGATGTTCCACTGCCGAGATTGACCTGCCAATGGTCGGTCACGATGGCGTAGGAATCTCTCTGGGAAGCATGAATTGAGTAGCAACCACGCCGTCAATACTGAACAAGCGTGCCACCTTTCATCACGAAACAACTCGAAGCTGAATAACGGCAACGATAACCGAGACGCGGCGACAGACATGCAAGCAGAAAAACTCGCGAAGCCCGCGGCTTCGGTTCATCGTATTGTTATCGGGTGTTTGTTTGAATTGTGTGTAAGGTTTCCATCACACATTGATGTATTAAGCGTATGCGAAAACCATGGATTGATTATCAACCATCGGGACCAGTGAATCAAGTTAGATTTGCGTTAGATCGGAACCCGGCAGGAAACGCATCGTCTGCAGCGTAATCACCATCGACAATCAAGAAGTGCGAACCGGGACAAACGAGTTTCGCCGAGGAGGTTTCGCGACCTGCAATCGCCGCGTCAGAGATTCGAGCATCCGAGGTAAGACGGAACAGCGCCGTAATGCAAAACCACCGGCACCTCTCAACCCGATAACGTCCGTGATCACCGAGCCGACGGTTGACTACGCCAACCTAGAATCGGAGCGATGTAAGATTCTAAACACTCGGTAAAGCATTGTCGCGACCAACCCACCGCAGGGGCTTGCCGGCTTCGCGTGCATCACATTGTTATGTGCCGATTACTCCACCTTGACTAAAAAGTCTGCCTTCACGTGGACAGCAACGGTTGCTGTGTGAGAAAGGCTCAAGCCTTCAGCGGCGTTTGCAATATCACTGTCGGCAAATTTGGCCTTTCTCATCCTGGATTGAACCTGTAACGGCGCAGCTAGCTTGTCATCCAGGCCGGACATTTCATATTTGAGTCGATGAATACCCGCCAGTGAAGTGCCGAGCGCCGCCACGATTGCGGTCGCGGATGCATTGGTTAATTGGACGGCCTCCTGCAATATTTCTCGTTTAACTCTATCCAGTTCTGAATAGTTCCAAGCTATGGAGACAATGTTCGAGTTTTTAAGGGACACGATGGTTGCGATTGCTGGTCCTAGTAGGTCCATGGTTTCGCACATAACCTCCAAATCGTATGTGGCCGACGATGACTTGGCCAAGAATCCAGATTCTACCTGAGCGGAGACATTCTTGATTTGAATTTTATCCGCTGCGATGCCGCACGAGGAAAGCCCTCTTACACACTCTGACACTTCGGCCGCCTTTTTAAAGGCCTCGCGGCCGGCGAAAAACGATTGGCCCGATATGCGAACTGCTAGCTTCGCACCGCTCGCAGAGATCTCTCGCTCGGCTGTTTCTGAAACTGAAATGTAGTTTAAGTTGTCCATAGTTTTTAGGCACATAACGTCCGCGATCACCGAGCCGGAACGAGCGATCATCCATTTCAAAACCACGCGCAAGTCCGGCTTCGCGTGCATCGCATTGTTATCTGGCGCTTCCCCACGCCAAGTGTTCCCAGCCGTGGTGTTTTCTGTAGGGCCGGTCATCCATTTTTATTTTAGATACGTGAAGAATTGATTGTTTCAACCATTTGCAAATTAGTTCGTCAACAATAAGCAATCGCCCGATAGTATGAGAGTGCTGTTCCCTATCAATATCCATTTTTTTGATCAGCTTGTTTGCGTTTTCGAGCACCTTCGATTCTGAGTTGCCGTGAACTACCGCCGACCGCAAATTGTACAGATGTTTAAGCGCGTCGAAAATCAGCTCGCGATCTGTTCCGGTAGCAGCGGAAATGATTGATGAACCATTCATGCGGAAGCGGTACACCAATTCACCAGTTACGTCATTTTTGTTGACAGTCAAAAATAATGTCTCCATCGCAATGATGTAATCGACAATTTTGTCCCAGTTGGGTTCATTCACACGATTCGGATGGTGAGTGCCACGTTTCATCCCAAGGATAAAGCGGTCAATCACCGTATCCAGAATTCGATCATTCCCTGCATCACGCAACAATTCATATGTTTCCTGCAACTCCGTAATTTCGGATGCGGTCAGCAGGTGTGGTTTGGATGCGAAGGATGTTACGCCGCGTTCAAGATTTGATGACTCAGCATCAGATTGGAACAGTACGTGGGTCACATTAGGGATGCATTTGTCCGAGATATCGCTGAAAAGAAAAGTATGCTGAATCGAGTTGATTAGCGCATCTGTTTCTCTGATTCCGTTGGTGTTTTTGGCATTTTGGAGAGTATCGTTCCCCGCTATGACTGCCTCAACGCAATGCTTGGCGTAATGCGGAGCGGATATTGGGTGGATTCGCGTAAACCTAGAATTGGCTGGATATTTCCGAACAATTTCTTCCGGTGTGAGTTTCCGAAAACGGATTCCATTCCCAAGTTCAAATTCTTGGTCAATGTCTACGTTGACCAATCGAAGGCAGATGGAGTAATCAACGTGCCCCGATTGAATTGTTGTTGCAAGTCTCGAAAGACGTTCTTGGAGAAATTCAGTGTTTAGAGAGAAAGTGTCCGAAAACTGAATCGCTGCGAAGATCAAATTTGCAATTGGCCCCATCATGTGAAACACCCCGTCAGCTTCCTGCGGGTGTTCGCCCTCGTAAAAAGTCTCCACAAGGTCGGGACCAATTATAGCCGCGAGTTTAGCCGAGACATCATTGAGATTCAGCTTGAGAACGATGGCGTGGTCAGGTTCGAGTTGTTGTCCACCAGAAACAAAGTCGTCAGCCTCCATGGTGGTGACAACATCCTGCATATGGGCGACCAGTTCTGCAATGTTCTTCATAGCCAAGCCAGATAACGGCCGCGATAACCG
>CALDEW010000189.1 GCA_937942355.1 uncultured Pirellulaceae bacterium
GGCGTGAACAGTCTTACCCGCATGAAGACATTGAGGACGCTGGACCTGACCCGCTCCCGAGTTTCCGCTCAGGCTCAGGCCATGTTGCGGTCTGCCATGCCCGCGCTGAATATCATTCAATAGGTGAAGAAATCGGCTCGAACCGGATTTTTGACCAAAACATCAGTGCACAAAGTTCATCCGTTGACCAAGATTGGGTCGGCGCTTAAAATCCTTGTCCTGCGGTGGGTATAGCTCAATTGGTTAGAGCGCTGGATTGTGATTCCAGAGGTTGGGGGTTCAATTCCCCTTACTCACCCTTTTTTTTAACCGCTTACCAGTTTTACTGCCGATGGCGAATTGCCGTGGGTAGCGATTGCCCTAGGATCGCTGCTACATCTGAGCCAGAAACGCCCCTTGGACGCCTGATTTCTTGCAGGCTTTCTTATAGATCTTCTTCAGGTGTTTGTTGGACAGATTCTCTGGGTTGATCCTGAAAACTTCGTCATAAGATTTTACCACTTGGTCGAATCGCTTTTGCTTTTGGTAGATCCCCGCCAGTTCCCCATGGGCCACGACATCCTCAGGTTCCAGCTGCAGATACTTTTTGTATCCTTCTTCAGCGGCATCGATTCGACCGGAGCGGAATTCGGTGACTGCTTTATGGTAAATCGGTAGGGGAGCTTCCGGTTGTAGCCGATGGGCCGCTTCGTAGTGAGCGCTGGTCTTGTCGAGGTCTCCGTTTAACTCGTTCCATTTGGCCAGAACAAGTTCGTTCTCGTAACTCATGTTACTGGCCATCAACACATCGGAGATGGAATCGGGGCTTTCGATCTCCTTGAGGCAATAAAGTTGGCCCATGATGCTGGCGATCATTGCCCCAATGTTTATTTTGGGATACCCAGGTTCGACTTCAATTTCTGTTTCGCCTTCTGTGGCTGAGACGATCAAAGATTTGAACTGGTCGGCAACACTATCGACCGCCGAATCCAGTTGATCCAACGGAATCTGAGCCCCCATACTACACCCTTTGCATTCCTGTAGAATCTGAGATGACTTGCCCATGGGGATCAGCGGAATGAAGTAAATGTGCCCAAATTTTCGAGCCTGATAGCTGGTCATCTTGCCAAAATCGCCGCAGTGCTCACATTCACCATAGGACTTCACGACATTTTTCTTGAAGTACATCCTCGAACCGTAAACGATCATGGCCCTCTGCTCCCGTGTTCCAACTGAAAATTAGGGTTTGCCGTAGTGGATGAGGCCACGAGTCCGGCCTCTTCATTACCCTTTAATCCATGTTTTAATCGCGCCTCGAATGCATCGGTCAATTCAGCCGCAGGATTCGTGGCCTCATCCACTACCTAAGAATTGAGACGCACGCTGCACTAGTGAATAGTGTTACATTACCGAAAGCGTCCATTGTATCAGAACGCAGGTTGCGCCGCACAGATTCTTTTCCCGTTTGCTTAGGTGGCCTGCTATCCTGCCAACAGCAGACCATACAAATGCGGCGTGGAAGGCAAGTGGGCATATTGTACGTGCGAGAAACCACATTCTTTGAGCATCTCTTTGAGAAGATTCGGATCGTGCAACTGGCCCGCACCCGTCCTCAGGGCTAACTCCATCTCAACCACCACGCGCGACAGATCCCCTTGCTCTTGTCCTGGGAAAATATCGACCAGCACCAGTTCACCGGTCTGCGTCAGCCAAGCGTTGACCGATTGAAAGAACGTTCGGCAAGCCTCAGGTGATCTCGTGTGCAGGAAGTTCGTCGCTAACACCACATCAAAAGAATTAGGATCAACTTCGGCGCCGATCATGTCGTTCAAATCGTCGACCTCGACCGTCGAGACTTTGCCCTCCAGCCCCACGCTTTCGATCGTTTTCTGTGCCCGTTGTAGGCCTTCAGGTGTGTCCAGCAGAACGACTTCCGCACTCGGGTCTTTATGAGCGATCGTGGCACCAAAGATCGCCGAACCGCACGCCACCTCTAGAATTTTCTGCCCCTTGCGATGTTCCCCAATACCCAGCACCTGCGCCGCGTCGAGCGCGATCGGCGTTTGCATCCATTCCTCAGTGGCCTTTTGGATGACGAAATCGAACTCTGTTTTGTCAATCGCCGGATCGTCATGAATGGACACACCCGTTTTGACGAACTTTGGCAGTTGATCCCAGAAATCATCTCCAAAATCCAGAAACTGATCCGGAATCAATTTCCCGATCTGCGACAGCGCATAATCCTGATCATAAACCTGCACCAGCTCGGTCGTGACCAAAATCGCCATCAGCAACTCCACCACCTGCGTCTTACAGCCGGTCGCTTCGGCCAGCTGGATGCTCGTCTTCTGCCCGTCGCGCAATTGCCCAATAATGCCCAGCTTCACCGCCGTGCGGATGGCTTGGGTTTGGGCGTTCCGGTTGCGCAGTCGTTGGTAGTCTTCGATTGCTTGGATTTGGGGATTGGACATCGTTTCCTTCAACGGCGCGGGTTTTCAATGAATTCTATTCTGGCCTTTCGCGGCAATCAATCAATAGGATCGGTCTTGGGATTCCTGTGTTAATCGACTGGCCGAAACATGTGCCGGAGTGGCAGGGTACAATCAACCACGTACAGGTATTCCCTTCTGCGTTCGTCCCGACACTTATAGGAGTGCACCGATGGAGACTGAAAAACGAGCGAAAGATGATGCGCGCGGCGAAAACGCCTACGCAGCACCGGCTTCTGCCCCAGTTTTGCAAACCAAGAAAAAGGGATTTAGACTCTTCGAGCTCTTGGTCCTGCTTGCAATTATCGGCATTCTTTTTGCGATGTTAATTCCGGCAACTCGACGTGTCCGGCCTGCGGCAAGAAGGGTGCAGTGCCTCAATAATATGCGTCAGATCGCCTTGGCAATGATCAACTACGAATCAGCCAACGGACATTTCCCACCCGCCTACATCGCCGATGAAAATGGCAAACCGATGCACAGTTGGCGGGTGCTAATTCTCCCTCATCTTGAGCAGCAGGAACTTTACGATCGCTATTCGATGGACGAACCATGGGATGGCCCCAACAATTCGAAACTTCACGACGAAATTGTTCCCTTGTTTCGCTGTCCGAGTTCTACCAGCGCCGAATCTTGCAGTGACTATGAACTGGTCACCGGACCGGGCACCGGTTTTGATGGGGATAAATCCATTAGCATGAAAGACATCACCGACGGATCTTCCAACACGATTATGCTTGTCGAAGTCTTCGATCCAGACCATCACTGGATGGAGCCCAAAGACATCTCCACCGAGCAACTGCTCAGCCCGATCTTGGAAGAAGTAGAGGTTTCGCCAAATCATTCGCAGGTACGCAACGTCGCCTTATTCGACGGCTCGACTCATTCCATCGACACAAAGGTTCCGCTCGAAGCGCTGCGGAAGTTGGTCATGATTGCCGACGACGAAGTGGTCAACGTGCTGGATTGGTAATCGCTTTGCACTGAGACCTAGTAACGTTCCTTTGTCCGATTCGCTATCGGCAATCGAAGAGAACGTCGGTTGATGGTGTATTACGGGGCGCGTTCTTGGACAAGAAGATATGGACAAGAAGATGTTTTTGTGTTGCGTCTTTCTTTTGGCGACTGATATTTTCTTGTCCCTATTTTCCTGTCCGAATTTTTGCAGCTTTGTTATGTAGGCTCCGCCTGAGACCGACGATAGCCACATGTCGGCACGGGATTCAAGCAATCGTCTGCGATTGCCATAAAAAAATCGTTCAAGAAACGCGCGCATCCGTACAGTCGAATTAGCTTGAACGATTTTCTCTGTAACGCTAGGTCTTTAGAATTTCTTGTAAGGCAAGAATTTGCCGCTGAAGGTAATCTTAACGCGGTCGCCCTTTGGATCCGGTTCACGTTCGACGTTAATCGAGAAGTCAATCGCGCTCATGATGCCGTCCCCGAATTCCTCTTGAGCGACGTCTTTCATGGCCATGCCGTAGACCTGCATGATCTCATGAAAACGATACACAAACGGATCCGTTGGAACCGTGTCTTCCATGCATCCGCGGTAGGGATATGTCTGCAGCGCTTTGCAATCGTCATCGGTAAGGTCCAGTGCGCCCTTGATCGCGTCGCACTCTTCCGGTGAAAGGTAACACTGGCCACCAAGTGCCGCCGCGACCCAAACGGGGTTTTGCCCGATCATTTTCGCGATCTCTTCCCACTTGAGACCCTTCTCGATCTTTTTGGTTGCTATTTTTTTAGTTACTTCTTTACG
>CALDEW010000190.1 GCA_937942355.1 uncultured Pirellulaceae bacterium
ACTTCTTTGGGGTGGCGGACGCGCTGCCAGCTGATTTTGCTGATGTGGATCAAACCTTCTGCTCCACCAAGATCAACGAACGCTCCGAAGTCCATCAGTTTGGTCACAACGCCTTCGCGGATTTGACCAACCTCCAGCTCCTCCATCAACGTTTTGCGTTTCTCTTCGAACTCACGTTCAAGCACCGCCCGGTGGCTGAGGACGAGTTTGCGTTTGTCTGGATTGCATTCGACGATCACGCAAGGGAACTTCTGTTCGATGAACTGTTCAAGATCTTCGACGCGGTAGCGCGATATCTGACTGGCCGGAATGAATCCACGCAACGAACCCACCGACGCTTCTAATCCACCCGAATTGACGGCGGTCACTTTGGCTTCGACAACGCCGCCTTCTTCGAGATCATCCCAATCCGAAACGCTCAACGTCGCACCGGGAACGGTCAGTTCGTAAAGCCCATCTTCTTTGTTTCGCGCCCGGACGGTGACCTCGATCGTGTCCCCTTCGGCCGGTTCCTCTTTGAATGTATGCAGCGCCGCGACGCCTTCGAATTGTCCTGCCAATTTGAAGAACACATTGTCCTTGAAAATTTTGGTGACCAAACCGGGTACCCGCGCGTTGAGCTCAAGCTCCGTATCAGCGGCTTCGGTTTTGTCGACGACTTCGTCCATTGAAATCCCGCCAAGTGCCGCTTCGATTTCAGCGTCTAGATCATCCCCAAGTCCGACCGCGGATCGTACTTCGGCAACTTTGACTTCGGCCGGTTCCTCTTCGACGTTGCGGAGGTTGACGCGATTAATGATCGCGTCCTGCACCGCATCGGGCTGGGTCGGCCGGAGAGATTTATCTGCCGCGTCCCGCTGGGAACCAATGGCGACTTTAGCAATCTTCTCAACCGGTGGCGATGCTTCAGCCACAGGTTCTGCCGGAGAGATGTTTTCGTCTGGTTTGGTTTCTTCGCTCATATCAACACAGTCGGTAGAGAATGTAGAAGTAATTAAAAGTGAGAAAATTGGCTCAAAAGTTTGACTCTTTCGAACCACAATTTATCTGATCGTTCATCGGAAAGACAGTGCGAAAATTCGGTCGCAAAGAGACTGCTGAAGACCGATTCGTACAAGCACGAACACGCCAGCGAGTTCATACCAGTATTTTCCACCACATGGCCTAAAATTCGTTGCTTCGCCTTAATACTGACCGTCTTCGGAAGACAATGGATAATCGTCGGTACGGAACGGAAACGCCGGGAGATCTTCGCTGTTGCCAAGCAGCGACGCAGCCGTATCTTCCCAGCAATATCTGACCGCTTCGGGCGTTGACACCTCGGGGCTCACGATTGCCACCCAATTCTCGCCAATCTCTTTGACGCTGGCCGGGTGAAACACTCGGTCTTCGCCGCAGACGAGAAACGATCCAATGGGGTCGCAATTGGAAAGGTTTTTCAATCCTGCGCCCGAGTTCCTAAACTCAAGACGAACAACATCATCAGAAATGGACATCGAATCGTACTGCGGACCAGTGACGGACTCCATGGAAAGTGCGGCTTCGCTTTGATAGGTATCCGACAGCGCCAACAACGCCAGCCGCTTCCCAACGGGTTGTTTGTTTTTCGGGTGTAAGTCACTGGTGCTGCCAAGGTCCATCGTCGTGGCCATCGCAACATTGGCGACCGATTGAACGGTCTTCAATTGGGCATCCCAAACCTCGGGCAACGCGTCGATGGGAAAGTCGGTATACCGATACGGGGTCAACTGGGCGAGGTAGAACGGCAGCTGATCATCTGCGAACTGCTTCCTCCAATCGGAAATTAGCGTCGGCAGCAGCGTCGCATATTGCTTCCCCCGTCCCACGTGCGCTTCTCCTTGATACAAGATCACCCCGCGCAATGGATAACGCACCAAAGGAGAAATTACTCCGTTGAATAAAGTGCCCGGACGATGTCGATCGGTGGGGCCTTCAATCTCAGACCAATATTTCAGCAACGGTTCAAGCTCCGCCACTTCACTCAGCGACTCCATCGAACACCATGCTTCGCAACTGGATCCACCCAAGGAAGCGTTGATCAAACCGATTGGCGTTTCCTCGAGCGTCTTGGCTAAATCGCGTCCAAAAAAATAACCGACCGCCGAAAATTCTTTGATGTTGTCCGCTGAACAGATCGACCAAGGATTCGCTTTGGCCACGTCCTCCATCGGTTCGTCCGCAGCGTTGACCTCAACGGTAAACAAGCGGATCTGGTTATAGTTATTGGCACTGAGAACCTCGGCCGACGCGTCAGCCGATTTTCCGACCGGCCAACTCATATTGGACTGTCCCGCACACAGCCAAACTTCACCGACCATGACGTCGTCCAATATCACACCGGTCGATTTTTCTTCGTCGGCGATTTCCAGGCGATAAGGCCCGCCCGCAGACGGCGTTTTGATGGAAGCTGAAAATCTTCCGTTAACATTGGCGCGTGCCTTCACCTCAGTATCATTAAAACGAACCACCAAAGCTTGATTGGGCTCGGCCGTCCCCCAAACCGGGAAATTGGCATTCTGCTGCAACACCATGTGATCAGAAAAGAACTTCGGTAACGTGATGTCCGCCATTGAGCAATGCGGTGTATTGGCCGCAAGCAACGTGCAGGCCAATATGGCGAAAGTGTATTTTGAAGTGAAGATAATTTTGCGTTTCGTCCCAAGCATCCCAAGCAGTTGATTCATTCAACTCGTCCAGCGTGTTAAGTTTTTTCATCCGTCGTGCCGAGTTCAAACCACCGCCACGCAAAGACTTGACAACAGCGCAGGTTTGACTGCGTAGAGTCTACTTCATAGGCACATCAGACTCTACCGTCTAAACCGGACCAAAACGCATCAATTTTGGGAAAACTGCCACCTCGAATTGTGAAAACGGATGTTTGAAAACAGGAGAGCATTATCATATTAGCCATGACTCCTGAACTCGATTCCACCCTCAGCCATTCTATCGTCCAAGGCCGCCGCGTCGCGCTTGGCCGGCGGCTGGTGGTTAAGAGTCGTGGCGATTGGAAACGGTTGATCAGACAGCATGGCGGCCACCCAATTGACCAATTGGATGAACTGACCGATGTGCTGCTGGTCAGCAGCGCCGATGACGGAAGTTCGCATCCGCGTCAGAATTCAGATCTCCCGGATCTGCAAAAACTGAAAGTTGTCATCGAAGACGACCTCTATCAGATGTTGGTTCCGCAGGAATCAGACGTTGACTTAAGCCGGCTTTATACGCCACAGATTTTGGCCAAACTACTGGACGTCCCTGTCGCAACCATTCGACGATGGCAGCGCCGAGGTTTAATCAAACCGGTGCATCAGATCAACAAGTTGCCTTACTATGATTTTCAAGAGATCGCATCGGCGCGACGCATCGCGCGGTGGATTCAAAGCGGTCGGTCTCCGGCGGCCATTGAACGGCAGCTCGCCATGATTGCTCAGACCAACGGCGACCAGCGCCCGCTGTCTCAATTGTCAATCATCGTTGAAGGACAGAAAGTTCTCCTTAAAGCTGGCCAAGGCCTATCGACGGCCAACGGACAACTTCACTTTAATTTCGAAAGCGACCTCGATCCTTCGCCGCCGCCGGACCAACGGCCTCAACTAAAAATCGCGGACCATAGCGACGACGCTGCAGAAACCTCATCAACGGACTCGTCCGATTACCAAAACGATCACTCAAACGACGAAGACACACTTCCCAACGTGTTACCGTTCGTTCGGCTGGAGGACTTCTCTGTTTCAGCCATCTCCGAAGGTGAGTTTGAAAAATCGCCGGATCAGTTTATTCAATGGGCAACTGAATTAGAGGACCAAGGCGACGCGGTAAGCGCCGCCGAAGTCTACCGTTCGATGGCGTTGGCTCATGGAATTTCTCCGGACATCAGTTTTCGCATTGCCGAACTGCTGTACCAGGCGGGCGATCTATCGGCGGCGCGCGAGCGTTACTACAACGCGATTGAACTCGACGAAACCTTCGTCGAGGCGCGAGCGAGTCTGGGATGCGTGCTGGTCGAACTCGGTCAGCATGATTTAGCGATCTCGGCGTTCAAAGGGGCGCTTCAATACCATCGCGACTTTGCCGACGTGCATTTCCATCTGGCTCGTCTGCTTGATGAAACGGGGAAAACGGACCTCGCGACCACCCACTGGGAAGCATTTTTGGATCTCGCCCCCAAAAGCCCTTGGGCCGAAGAAGCCCGGCAGCGGATGCGGAAGAATCAAACCTGAGCTGCCTCCTCCCGACGAAGGCAAATAAAAAAATACCGCCGCTGCGTTTTCTGCCGTTAATCCGCAAAAGCACAATGTCCTCGTGTGTCCACTTTTGAAAACGCCCGTTCGTCCGACTGGGTAAACTGGGGTGTTCACCCAGCAGATCTAAGCGGTTTTGCAGGTCTTTTGATTCAAAACAAACGGAAATACCTTAATCTTTTCTGCTCAAGGCTTACAACCAACTTTTTACATTCGTATAATTCGGCTCACGCTAACACCACCTTGCCGGCGGCGGATTTCAGTTCCTCTAACCGGTCAAATTAAAGTTTTGGAGAAAATAAGATGTCAGTTGATTTAATGGGAATGCTTAAGGACGCCGTCAGTAAGCAAGTGATGAACAAAATCGGAGGCATGATTGGTCTGGATGGACCTTCTACGAACAAAGCTTTCGAAGGCGCTGCCGGTTCAATTCTTGGCGGTCTGATGAAAAAGTCAAAGACACAGCAAGGCATCGATCAGATCTTTGGTGTCGCCAAAGATCACGATGGCGGACTGTTTGACAACATCGGCGATCTGCTGGGCAACCAAGACGCCACAGAAAAATTGCAGAAGCAAGGCGGCGGCATCATGGACATGGTGTTCGGCAACGACCGCGCCAAAGCCGAAAGCGGCATCGGACAATCACTGGGCTTATCCAGCGGCATCGTTGGAAAGCTAATGTCTTTGGCCGGTCCTATGTTGATGGGCGTCATCGGACGTTACGTCAAGAACAAAGCACTCAACGCCGTCGGACTTGGCAGCCTCTTAGGCAGTCAGGGATCTTACCTAGGTAACTACATGCCAGCCGGTTTGACCGACAACCTGGGACTCAGCAGTTTCCTTGGCAGCGCCGGCGACGCCGTCTCAAATGCCGCCAACAGCGTTGGCAACGCCGCCAGTGGAGCGGTCGATACCGTCGGTAGCGCCGCCAGCAGCGCCGGCCGCGCCGCTTCAAACACAGCAGGCCAAGCTGCCGATGCTGGTGGAGGATTGTTAAAGGCGCTTCTGCCGCTGGCCTTACTGGCGGCCATTGGTTGGGGGCTGTGGCAATTTGTCCTGTCGCCAATGATGAACGGAGCCAACCCAGTCGCCGCCGTCGGTGACGGAGTCTCAGGAGCAGTTGGAGCCGTTGGCGACGGAGTCTCTAGTGCAGTGGGAGCCGTCGGCGACGCCGCGGGTGCGGTGGGCGATGGAGTTGCCGGAGCCGTCGGTGGCATTGAAATGCCAAAATTTGAAATGCCCGGAATGGACCTGAGCGGTTTCGACATGAGTGCCCTTGGTGACAATGGCTCGAAGCTAACTCAAGGAATGACCGACATCAGCACTGGTTTCCAAGGCTTGGCCACTGGCGGTGAAGAAGCGGCCAACGGTTTGGTCGGCAAAATCACTGGCTTCGGTGATACCCTTGGCGACATGAATATCGGATCAATGGAAGGTCCCGCAAAGACCGCAGCAACAGGCATCCTCGGACAATTCAGCGGAGTCTTGGAAGGTCTTTTGAGCAAGGTTCCCGAAAGCCTGCAAGGCATCGTTCGTCCCGCGGTCGAAGGTTTGATCGAGAAGATCACTGGTTTCGGTGGCTAAGGCCAATGGCGGAGCGATCCGCAAAATTTAGTTGATTGAGTTCTTGAACTCGCTGGGCTCCCTAGCCCAGCGTTTTTTTTTGTGGCGTTCCAAGCCTTCAATGTAGGCCGGACCGAGCCGACCGATGCGTCCCCAATAAGCATCCATTGAGTTGAAGCAAAATAAACGCTTCCCAAACGCTAATGATTGGAAAAGGTCGGCGCTGTTCCGGCGTCGCGACCGGTAAGCTTCACGTAGAGAATACGTTTACACCAATGGCCAGGCCGTAGGTGCGCTGGTCGCTTGATACGGCCTACGAAATCTACTCAACGACTTCCGGACCGTAAGTGAACTCTTGGGCCAGTCAGAATTTAATCAGTAGGCCGGACCGAGCCGACCGATGCACCCTCAGTAAGCATCCTCTAAGTTGAGGGAAAATAAACGCTTCCCAAACGCTAATGATTGGAAAAGGTCGGCGCTGTTCCGGCGTCGCGACCGGTGAGCTTCACGTAGAGAATACGTTTCCATGCCGTAGCTGCGCTGGTCGCTTGATACGGCCTACGAAATCTACTCAACGACTTCCGG
>CALDEW010000191.1 GCA_937942355.1 uncultured Pirellulaceae bacterium
GCCGGCATGATCGAGATGATTGAGCTGCTGATTCAGCGCGGCCACGCTTACGTCAGTTCCGATGGCGTCGTCTACTTTAGTGTCGAAAGCTTTCCCGAATATGGAAACCTCAGCGGCAACACGATGGACAAACTGCAGAGCGGAGCCGGTGGTCGTGTTTCGGATGTGAATCAGTCGATGAAAAAACATCCGGCAGATTTTCTGCTGTGGAAGCCAGATCAAAAACACATCATGAAGTGGGATTCGCCATGGGGCGTTGGTTACCCGGGCTGGCATATTGAATGCTCGGTGATGGCCAAAGCCGTTCTGGGCCAAGACCGCATTGACATTCATACCGGCGGTGAAGACTTGATCTTCCCGCACCACGAATGCGAGATCGCTCAGTCGTGCGGTTGCAGCGGCGAAAGTCATTTTGCGAACTTCTGGGTTCATGCCCGGTTTTTGTTCGTCGAAGGCGAAAAGATGTCGAAGTCAAAAGGCAATTTTTTCACCGCGCGCGATGTGTTCGAAGGCAAGGTCACCGGACAACCGGTTCACCCAGCCGTCTTGCGGTTTGAGTTGATCAAGTCGCACTACCGATCGAACATGAATTTCACCACCAAGGGACTCACCGATTCAGCGGCGACGATTACCAAGCTGATCGACTTTCGTGCGATGCTGGAATCGAAGACCGGAGGAAAAGCAGCAGAGATCGATTTGAGCCATCCGGTGTTGAACGAATTCTCTAGCGCCTTGGCCGACGATTTGAATATCGCTGGAGCACTGGGTGTGATGCACAGCTGGCTCAAGACAGATCACAGCGACGCTGAACTTTCACTGGCCATTTGGCAGAAAATGAACAGCGTGCTTTCAATCGCACCGATTAATGAAGGCCTTGCCGGTGCAGAAAGTGCGTCTCCTAGCGGTGGCGACGATGATGAAGCGGAAACTTGGCGGAAGGCGATGGTCCAAGCCCGTCAGAACAAAGACTTCGCAACTTCCGACGAGATGCGTGACAAGCTGATCGAGGCCGGTTACGACGTTCAAATTGGCAAAACGGATGTAACGATTAAGAAGAAATTGGCTTAGGATTTGGCCGACTCTCCAACTTCCTCTTTCCACCTGTTGACCATTTCCAACGCATTCATGGGCGTTAGTTGATTTGGGTCAAGCGCCTTAATCTTCTCGATCAACGGATGTTCGGTGACACCAAACATGGTCATTTGAATCTCTGTTTTGCCGCTGCCAGATCCGGATTGAATCGTCGCACGATTATGCTCGACGTCATTTTTATTCTCCAGCCGCTGCAGAATAGATTCGGCGCGTTGATTGACCCAGTCTGGCACGCCGGCCAATTTTGCCACGTGGATGCCGTAACTTTTGTCCGCCGAACCCGCGACGATCTTGTGCAAAAACACGATCTTCTCATCCCATTCGCGGACAGCAACGTTGTAATTGCAAACGCCTTTGAACTCATCTTCCAGCGCCGTCAGCTCATGATAGTGCGTCGCGAAAAGGGTTCGGCATCCAATTTGATCGTGCAAATATTCGACGATCGCCCAAGCCAATGAGACGCCATCGTAAGTACTGGTGCCTCGACCGATCTCATCCAAGATAACTAACGAGCGATTGGTGGCCGTATTGAGGATCCGCGCCGTCTCGGTCATCTCGACCATGAACGTCGACTGACCTTTGGATAATTCATCGCTGGCCCCGACTCGTGCGAAGATCTTATCAACGATGCCAATCTGCGCTGATTCTGCGGGAACGTAACTGCCGACTTGAGCCATCAAAGTTATCAAAGCCGTTTGGCGGATATAGGTACTCTTACCGGCCATGTTGGGGCCGGTGATCAAATGCAGGTACCCAAACTCTTCATCCATCTTGGTGTCGTTGGGAACGAACGCACCGGTGGGTTGGACGATGTCCAAAACCGGATGACGACCTTGTTTAATAAACAAAGGCCCGTCGGTCACGATCTCCGGACGACAGTAGTTTTGCTCGACCGCCAACTGCGCCAAACCACAAAGTGCGTCCAAGGTTGCGATGATCTGCGCGTTGGACTTCAACCGTGTCGTATGGGCTCGGGCGAGTTCTCGCAAATCGTTGAACAGCATCTGTTCGCGGCTGTCGGCCTCGGCATCAGCGGAGAGAACTTTTTCCTCGTACTCTTTCAGTTCCGGCGTGATGAACCGTTCGGCATTCTTGAGCGTTTGTTTGCGAATGAAGTCTGAGGGCACTTTATCGCGGTGCGCGTGAGTACACTCCAAGTAATATCCAAAGACTTTGTTGAAACCGACCTTTAGGCTGGGAATGCCCGTCTGATCACAGATTTTTTGCTGGTAGTTCGCGATCCATTGTTTGCCACCGGCAGCCAATTCACGCAATTGATCCAGCTTTTGATCGTAACCGTCTCGGATGAAGTTCCCGTCTTTTATATTCGCAGGACAGGGATCGACGATCGCTTTTTCTAGTTCGATGCGGAGGTCACCGCAGGGGTCAAGTTCTGTTTCCAGCTGGCTCAACAACTGGCTCCTGCGACCTGTCAACTTCGCCTTAATTGACGGCACCATAGCCAGTGTTTTGGCGACGCAACTGAGGTCGCGTGGGCTCGGACGCCCCGTCGCGACCCGCGCCACAAGACGTTCCAGGTCAAAGATCTTTTTCATCTTCGAATTGAGCGCGGTTCTTAATGCTTCGGCGTTTACAAATTCCTCAACCGCATTTAGTCGTTGCTCGATGGACGATTGATCTGCCAAGGGACTAGCAAACCAATCGTTGAGCATACGGCTGCCCATGGGTGTTTTACTGCGGTCGATGACACCTAGAAGTGAGCCCTCTCGAACGCCCCCACGGATGGTGCGATTGACTTCAAGGCTTCGCCAAGTAGCCGAGTCAATCTCGACAAACTGGCTTTGTCGCCAAACGTGTAAGTGATTGAAGTGCCCGAGTGCGCTTTTTTGTGTCTCTTTTAAATAGGAAATAATTGCGGCCGCCGCGCAAGTCGCCCAATCACCGAACTGATCGACGCCAAAACCCTCGAGTGAAGAAACGGCCAACTGCGTCTTCAAAACGTCCAGCGCGTTCTTATATTGGAAGCTCCATTTTGGGCGATCGGTGATCATCGCAGAATCAGCCGCGAAATCTGCGACTGCCGCAAACTTGTCCGGAACCAAAATTTCACTCGCCCCGATACGGTCGATCAGATCGGGAAGTTGCGCAAGCGAAACCGCCGAGGTGAAGAAGCGTCCCGTTGAAATATCAGCCCAGGCTATTCCGACTTCAGAGGGATTTTTTTTGTCACAGAACTGCGACGGGCAAATCGCGGCTAAGTAGTTGCTCTCGGCTGGATCAAGCAGCGCTTGGTCGATGACGGTACCGGGAGTCACGACTTGGGTGATTTCACGTTTGACCAGTCCTTTTGCCGTCTTGGGGTCTTCAACTTGTTCACATACAGCGACTCGATGTCCGAGCTTTATCAGCTTCGCAACATAACTGTCCAACTGATGATGAGGAAAACCTGCCATCGGAACTGAATTGGATTTATCGCGGCTGGTCAGCGTCAAGCCAAGGATCTCAGCGGCTTTTTCGGCATCACTGAGAAATAGCTCGTAGAAGTCGCCCATACGGAAAAAGAGCAGGGCATCACCACATTTTTTTTTGGCGTCGTGGTATTGGCGCATCATGGGAGTTGTCATCCAAGCAATGTAACAATCTACACGCTTATATTCGAGCCTTAATTTAGCGATAGATTCTCAATTGTTTTCGGGAAAATACCGCTGGCAGCTGCAACGTTCTACCAATCATCAAACTCTGCCAAATCCCTGTAAATTACTGACATTTTATGACCGCAAAGTTCCCCAAACCAGCCTGACCGCGATGACAACTAAATGTCTGACGTACCACATAATTACAACCGACCAAACACTGTGAGAACGGTCAAACTTGCGTCAAGTTTTGAGCATTTTTGATTGAGAAAAATGGAGTCAGTGCTTATAGTAGAAGGTCTCATGTGAGCTCCCAGCTCATGACCACTGCTGCCGAACGCTTCTCCTGGTATTTCAAAGTTCGGTTACCCGCAAAGGTCAACAACTTTGACAATACACCGTCGCCACTTTGGAGGATCTCTGTGGATTCATTTACGAACAACGCTCCCACTCAACAGGCACCGAACTTTCAGCAGCCTTTTCTTTTGGCTGGTCCTGAGGCAGAGGAGAACAGCGGCTTCGACTTTTGGGGCGTCTTGAATCGCCGCAAATGGCTCGTCTTTCTTGGCTTGATTACTGGGATGGCATTAGGCTCAGTTTTCCACGCCAAGAGCGAAACCGTTTATGAGAGTAAGGCGAACGTTTGGATCGAACCCAAAAAACAGTTCAGGATTCCGATCACTAACTCCGGCGAGATCTTGCGTAACTACGAAGACTCGACCATTCGCCATGATAAGAAAATGAACCAAGAGAACATCATCTTGGGTATGCTCAATAACAACGAAGGGCTTAACAACCTTCGATCATTGAAGGACCTCTCTGACGACGAAAAGTATAACTATATTTCTGACAACCTGACCGTCAACCAAGACCGGGACGAAGCTTACCTTTTCCATGTCACGTACCTCAACAGTCATGAGACCGACGCTCAGATCATCCTTGCAAACTTGATCGAGACCTATAAGAAGAATCTAAAGGACGAATACGAGCGAGAAACAGACGAAACACTTGCGCGACTGGATGAGTTCGACCGAAGCTTCCGACAGGATTTTAAAAACGAACAGGAGAAGCTCGGAAAGCTGATCGAGGAACGAACTGCCAACTTTACCATGTTCGGCGTTGGACATACCGAGTCGCACATGATGTTGAGGAAAGTCACCGAAGCTCTCGAGGAAACCCGCAGCGCGTTGACCGCATTGGCAGCCGACCGAGATCTCATATTGCAGGCGCAAGCGGAAGGTCCAAGTGGAATTCGGCGAGCAGTATGGCAGCTTCAAAATGACGGCAAGATGCTCCGTCCCGGACAGACAATGGATCTCGCCGAAAGAGCTGACGAACGGAAGCTGTCACGAATCTCTCAATTAGAAGAAGAATGGTTTACGTTGAAGCAGCGTTTGGCTGACGGTCACCCTAGCGTGAAAATGTTGAGGGCCAGACTAGACCGCGCACTTAGGGATTATCAAGAGCTTCGAGATGGTAATTCTGAAATCCCTGCCGGCAGTCTTCCCATGACTGATGAAGAAAGCTTGGCCAGCTATTTAGAACAGGTAACGACCCGCATCCAAGCGTTGCAGCAAGAATTGAATTATAACCTGGAAGCAAAGATTCTTCATACGGCCGAAACTAAGAAGTTGGCGGTGCTCGAGACTAAGATCCTACTTCAACAAGAAAAAACGGACGAAGTCAAAAAGTACCTCAACACGATCACCGCGAAACTGGTTGAGATTAAACCTTCAACAAACTCAGAATCAAACCAGGAAGGCTTTCGTGTCCAGATGCTCAGTGAAGCATCGTTGGGCGAAGTTGTTTGGCCAATCCTACCCTTGATTTTGGGCGGCGGTGGTTTGTTGGGATCACTGGCTGGATTCGGTTTGGGCTGCTTGGTTGAACTGGCAGATAAAACGTTCCACAACCCTGACGAAGTGATGAAGCAGTTGCAGGTTCCACTGATTGGACATATCCCTGTCATTGGACAAGGAAAACGTTATCTGGTGGAAGGGTCAGCGATTGAACCGATCATCTGTACCTACCATCGTCCGAAATCTCAGACCTCCGAGGCCTTCCGGGCTGTGAGAACAGCGCTGTACTTCAACACGCAGGGAAAACAGCACTCGGTGATTCAAGTTACCAGCCCAACACCTGGTGATGGTAAATCAACGCTCGCGTCAAACTTGGCCGTTTCGATTGCTCAATCTGGAAAACGGGTCCTCTTGGTCGATGCAGATATGCGTCGGCCTCGACAGCACTCGACTTTTGGAATTGAGGCTAACGAAGGTTTCGCGACGGTGCTAAGCGGTCGTTCGGCTTGGCGTGACTGTATGTATGAGTGCGAAGAGATCGAAGGATTAACGCTGATGCCATGCGGTAGCAAGCCACAGAATCCTGCCGAACTCTGTTCTTCGCCACAAGTCAAAACGCTGATCGAAGAACTTCGTGAAGAGTTCGATTTCGTCATCATTGATACTCCGCCGCTGCTGGCGGTAACCGATGCTTGCCCGATTGCGGCTCGCGTTGACGGCGTTATTCTGACACTACGGATCAAGAAGAACGTGCGTGTCAGTGCCGAAAGAGCTACCGAAATGCTTCGTAACCTCGGTGCCAATTGCCTTGGCTTGGTCGTCAATGGCGTCGGTGCCCAATCAGGCTACGGAAGCCAGTACACCTACGGTGCCTACCGTGCCGGATACTCGTACAACGGTTACGGGCAAGGCTACGGCTACGGCTACGGCTACGGTTATGGATACGGAAGCGGAAACGGCAAGTATTACGACGAAGACAAGAAGGGCCGAAAAGTTACTCCCAAGGCCATCGAGTCGGAAACGAGTCAAAAGATCTGATTCACAATTTAGCAAACCCTATA
>CALDEW010000192.1 GCA_937942355.1 uncultured Pirellulaceae bacterium
GCTGGTTTTGAAACCAGCAGTCGCCGAAAAAACAGCCTGCTCAGCATTAATTGAAAGTGACTTGCTGCCAAATTTTGGGGTTTTGCCAAAATTAGGTTTTTTGAACTTCGGCGGCTGGGCCTGACAATCAGTCGACAGCAAAGCACTGACCATCAAAGCAATAATCACCACCGGTACGTAGAGGATTTTCATAAACGACATAGAACGCATTTGAAATTCACGTTGGAGTAAATTTGCGAAGGAAAATTGGCGACATTCAGCGCCGCATTTGAACGATAACTCGTGATAGCGATTTAGGGAAGTTCATTCGGATAGTTTGACTCCCCATCGTCAACTGCCAGGACGCGAGTATGGAAACAGCTGGGATTATAAGCGCTTACTCTCCGCAAAATCGACAAAAGTCTGTTCCAAAATCCAGTTGAGGCGACATTTTTGGCAACTTCGCGCCCGGCCCATTGGATTTGACCAAACGTTTGTGGCAGCATCTTTTCTATGCTGGCAACACTTCGCGCTCAAATTGCCAATCCGCCTTACCAACGAACGCAGTACAAGTGTTCGAACGCCAATCCCGTTTGGATTCCCGCTGGCTGAAAGATCTAGACGACTCGTGCTGGCAGAGTCTTACCCGGTTTAGCTATCTAGTTGGATTCAACGGAACTTCAGACGCGTTGGCTTGAGCGGCAACCGAAGATTGTGGCTCGGCTAAAGAGGAGGTTTGGCCCTCTGAATCTTGTTCGAAGTATCCCGCAAAATTGACTTTGATCTTCTGCTTGCGAATTGGAATGCAAACGCCTTCCTTAGAACAGACTTGACCGTTGAATTCAATGACGGGCATTCCGGTCAGCTTATAGTCCGCATTGGGGTCAAGTTGACAAGGCACGAAAAACTGGACGCGGCCAGTGTGCTTCTCGATGCGTCGTTGAAACACAGGATCGTTTTCAACAACTGCCGGCGGTTGGTCCGGGGAAAAAGTGTTGGACGTTTTCACATTGGCCGAAGGAACGATTTCGATTTTCGTTGGCGCGGGTGATCCCTCTGGCGAAACAGAATAGATGTAGTGTTCCGGTGCTAAATCGATTTGCAACACGATGTAGCCTTCGGTGCTGCCCTGGCGGAGATGCAAACGGCCTTCAAACTTCCAAGGCTGTTGGGGCGCGGCGGCGGCAGGTTTACCGAACAAGGGGCGGGTGGTGGTTTGTTGACTACGATTAGCGTTGTCAGACTGAGCCAACAGCGTTGAACCGAAGGTGGCTGAAACCACAAAAGCCAATACGATTGAAATAGCAAGATTTTTCGGTTGCGCGATTCGCGTGTCCTGCATCAGATCATCCTTGATTATGCGACTCGATTTTTCGGCTCAATCATTGAACCAAGTGTCCCCATCCGCGAGAACATTAGCAGTATGCCACACTCTGTGGCAACCGCATTCTCAAGACGATTTTTTGATGGACAAACTTACGGCAAAAACATCAGAAACTGGCAGGTTTGTGAAATACCTGTCGTGTTACGCAGCGATCGTTTCCAGCATGAATCGAAATTGAAAATTTTACAAACCGCATTTGATAAGCTCCGAACGATTGAATTTGTTTTGAACGCGTCTATGCAAAACGAATAGACGGGCGTTTGCGCTGTACATGCAGTTGCCCTAATCTAAAAATTCTAAATGGTTTGTAAGGTGCTACCGGCAGCTGATTAAGTTTGAATTCCGCCTTCATCAAACACATCCACAATCAAATTGCTTGCCAGTGACAGCTCTGAGGTGTTGCCATCGCTATCGGTCGCGGTTGCCACTAAGGAATCCAGCGGCAGACCGGCAATTGAGACGCCAATGAGCGAAACGAATTTGATTCCGGTCGAAAAGTCAGCCGATGTATATGTGTCGCTGCCGATGAAGAACGCATCCATCCCGGTAGAATCGCTCAAGAAGAATTCAATCGTCAGCGGATAGGCACTGTTGGCCGGATCGGAATCGACGCTGTATAAAAAGGATACGTCTGCGGTGTCTGTCTCTGGAAAGACAGTTGCCGCGACGTCGGGCTCAATTGAGGGTGAGTTTTGCAGTCGGTTGGCACCGGTGTCGGGATCACCGCTGTCGTTGGCGTTGAGACCATTGGCACCTAAATCGATGGCAAAACTATTTGCCGAAAGTTGGTTGGCTGAGAAGGTGTTTCCTTCTCCTCCAGATGGCGAACGAATCGCATCGCCACTGCTAAACGCAATTTCGTTTTCAACGACCGAGTTGTCTCTGGAACCTTGCAGGAATTGAATGCCCGATACCATTCCAAAATCGTTACCCGCGCCGTCAGTTCCGATGGAATTGTTTTGGATCACGTTGTCGCGGCTGGACGTGCCATTGAGGCTGATGCCTGTGAAGCCGCCAGTGATGAAGTTGCCGTCGGCCGCGTTAGCTCCACCAATGGTGTTGCCGTTGGCGCTTAATAGGATTCCGGCCACACCACCATCAATGCGCGACATGTCGGCTGCAAAACCAATATGGTTGGCTGAAATCGTATTGCCGGTGGTTCCCAGAGCGACCACCGAAATTTGGCTCAACGTATTGCCTGTAACGAAGTTGCCAGTGACCAGTGATTGATTGGCTCCCGCGCGAAGGAAGACACCGGTACCGCCGTTGGGGATGGCTGAGGTGCCGGCCACATCCAAGCCCACGAAGTTGTTTTCGAAAACGGTTCCGCTACTGCCGCCGGCAACAAAAATACCGGCTCCGTTGTTACCGGAAATATAATTCCGCTGCCCCGGGTCTGTACCACCAATGATGTTGTTGTCGGCGCGGGTGACAAGCACGCCCAAGTTGTTGCCAACAGAAAAAGTGCCAGTCGAATCGATCCCAATGCGATTTCCATAGACTTCGTTGTCGGTTGCTCTGTCGCCGGCGATGACAAGCCCCGATTTGTCGTTGCCTGAGATCACGTTGTTCTGGATATAGTTCCCAGCGGATAGAACTTGGACGCCAAAGTTCAAATTGCCATCGGCGACGTCATCCACCCCAATGCCAACCAAGTTGTCAGAAACTAAGTTGCCCTGAAATGCGGTGGGGCCCACCAGTTGAGCCCCTGCACTGCCGTTGCCGACCAGTACCGAGTTAATCACTTGGCTTTGCGTCGAGTCATTGAAACGAACGCCTGCACCGCCGTTGTCAGACGCGTCTACTGAATCGATGATTACATTGTCGGCCCTGAAAATCTCAATTCCATCGCTGGAGAAGTTTGAGAAGTTAATATCGCTGACTTCGACGTTATCCGCAAAAATTCGTAAACCGTCGGCGACGCCGGTGATCGCAGATCCGTCCACCACCAGATCAACGCCAACTTGAGTTGCTCCGTTGATTTGGATTTGTGATGTGACAAAAGGGAGCGCCGAGTTAGGCGCGATGACATAGGTGGAACCGCTACCATCGGTGATATTGAAATCAATCTGGTTCATCGTGCCCACGGCAGAGGCGTTGGCCTGCTCGATCGCCGCGCGCAGTGATGTGTTGCCGTCTTCGTCTAGGGCGACTCCATCTGTCAAATCAACGTCCGGTTTATCACCAATGGTATTGATGACAAAAAGATTACTCATTCCACTTCCAAAGAGAACATCTGCCGCCGCCGGGTCGTAAGCACTTCGGCTGAACCTATGCACTTCATGTCCTGCGACTAATTCATGTTCTTCGTGCACCTCATCGATGTGCATGTCATCTGTGTGCATTTCAGTTGCGGTGTGCGAGTGAGCCGCAACTGATGGCTGGACAAGCTCGACTGTGTGTTCGGCAGTTGTTGCTAAACCGGGCGCCGTCGGTGGTACCGCTGACAACATCATTCTTGATTCCAACGTCTTAAATTCAAGACGAGGTTTGGTAGCGCGGAAACGCGGAGTACTGCGGAAACGTTTGTTGATCCAATGACGTAGATTCACGATAGCTGTTCCTTTTCACGAATGGCTTTTGCCGTTGAGACAATTAGGTGGGGGCCAAACTCGTTGGCGAAGAAGGGCAGGAAACAAGTCCGCGGCCCTCGGGCTGAGCGGTCTGCAGCGCACGATGCCCTTGTAGGTTCATCGCTGCGCGCCCCCGGCAAACATAGCATTTTTATTTAGCCCAAGTCAGCAAATTCTCTGATTTGAAGAAGGGGCCGGAGGCTGTAAGAGATCGGCAAAATATGAGCGCAGCAACCAAAACACGAGCTGCGTTTGGGGTAGAGATAATGCTGGTCGTAGGGGCTGGCGGTGAAGGTGAGCGTAGCAGCGGACCGGCAATTTGATATGTCAGCACCACACCGATAACTAATTTAACTCTGGTTTGGAACTGTTTAATCGATCGGCAAAGCGACCAGAGCTGATAGTTCGGAAGTATTGCCATCACTATCGGTGGCCGTGGCAACTACAAATGCACCGACGGGGAAATCGAGGATGGAAACGTCACCAATGAATGCCGTTTTTGTTCCGGCGGCAAAGTCACTTACGGTAAAGGTGTCGCTGCCAAGGAAGGCCACGTCGTCACCGTTAGCATTGGTCACGAAGAATTCCACTGTGATCGGATAGGAGCCGTTGAGCGGATCGGTGTCAATGTTGTAGGTGAACTCAAAGTTGGCTCGAGTGATTTCCTGCGTGAGAGCTCCAGAAGCCACCGAGATCACTGGGAAGTTTTGCAAGCGATTAGGCCCCGCGTCAGCGTCACCGCTGTCATTGGCGGTGGATCCCCCGAACCCCAAGTCGATTCCAAATCCATTAGACAACAAGCGATTTTGTGAGAATGTGTTTCCTTCGCCTGCGCTATTGGTCGCCCAGATCGCGTCACCGCTGTTGAACGCGATCAGGTTCTGGTTGATCGCGTTGTTTTGGGCGCTCTGCAGGATCTGGATGCCTGTTGTCATGCCGAAATCTCCCCCTGTGGCGTCGGTGCCAATGCGGTTATTTTGAATCACGTTCTCGCGGCCGGCCAATTCGCTGATGCTGATGCCGATGTTGCTGCCGGTGATGAAGTTGGCATCGGCTTCAGTTGGACCACCGATCGTATTGCCGTTAGCACTTAAAAGAATCCCGGCGATGCCTCCCTGAATTCGCAAACCATCGGTGCTAAAGCCAATGTGGTTGGCGGAGACTGTATTGTCGGTCGTGCCCAAGGCGAGCAACGAAATTTGGCTCCTGGCATTGCCCGCTACGAAGTTGCCAGTGATCAGCGACTCCGTTGCTCCCGAACGCAAGAAAACACCGCTGCCGCCGTTGGCCAGTGCTGCGGTGCCATCAAGATTCAGACCGACAATGTTGTTCTCAAACACTGTCCCTGTGCTGCCGCCAGCAATAAATACACCCGCGCCTATGTTTCCCGAAATGATGTTCCGTTGTCCTGTCCCGGTTCCTCCGATGATGTTGTTGTCAGCACGGGTCACCAGAATACCGGCTTGATTGGATACCGAAACCGTACCTGCGGAATTCGTGCCGATGCGGTTACCATAGACGAGGTTGTTGATGGCGCGGTCGCCGCTGATGACCAATCCTGATTTGTCATTGCCTGAAATCACGTTGTCGATGATGTTGTTTCCACCGGCAAGCACCTGGACGCCAAACCCAACGTTGCCATCGGCAACATCATCCAACCCCAGACCAACGCGGTTGCCTGAAATCACGTTGTTCTGATTGGCCGTTGCTCCGATGATCTGGACGCCGGAAGTACCATTGCCCACCAAAACCGAATTAATCAGCTGGCTTGTCGTCGAATCGTTGAAACGCACACCCGCACCTGTGTTGGCCGAGCTGGTCACAGAATTAATGGCGACATTTTCGGCGCGAACGATCTCAATGCCATCGCTGGAGAAACCTGTCAGTTCTAGGTTACTGACCTGAACACCGTCGGCAAAGATGCGAAAACCATCGCTGCCAGCCGCTGCGATCGCCGAGCCATCGATCACTAAATCACCGCCGGTTTGCGTGCTGCCGTCAATCTGTACCAAGGAAGTGATCCAAGGCAGCGCTTGGCCAAGCTGAATGACGAATTGAGGACCGTTGCCGTCGGTGATATCAAATTCGAATACGTTAGAGGTTCCTGCGGCCGAGGCGTTGGCCTGCGCGATCGCGGCGCGGAGTGAAGTGTTGCCGTCTTCATCGAGAGCGTTGCCATCAGAAAGATCGGCATCCGCTTTATCGCCAACCGTATTGATGACAAACGTGTTGACTGCGTCCCCCTCAACGGTGACCACAACGTCCACTGCCGCGGTGCCCGATAGATTGTCGCTGACGGTAATCTGGAAAGTCTCGGTCACCGTTTGTCCTTGCCCGAGGAACTGAAGGACCGAGTTGTCGACCGTGTAGTTCCAGTTGACTTCTCCGTTGGTCTGATCCAAAGTCGCAGCCAGCGTGCCCAGTTGAGCGGTATGGGTGGTGGAAGCAAGCGCTGTGGCAACGGTGTGTGTGTCGCCGGCGTCAACATCGTTGAAGGTGAAG
>CALDEW010000193.1 GCA_937942355.1 uncultured Pirellulaceae bacterium
CCTTGTGCTAATATACATATCCAGTCTGCTGGATAGATTTAATCGCCGAACCGTAAGGTGACCTGCGATTGACGAACCATATCAGTGGCTTGGGAAAAATACCTCAGCGCTGGATTGAGGAACTTTTGAGAATTTCAGGAAGGGCACATGGATCAACTCGCTGAACATGAATTCGCGGAGTTGGTGCAAGGCGCTTATGCGAAACTGTGGACACTGGCGACGGCGATTGTTAACGATCGAGCGTTGGCCGAAGATGTGGTTCAGGAGGCTACGATCACTGGGCTTAGAAAGATCGCTGATTACCAGCGTGGTACGAACTTTACGGTTTGGATGTCACAAATTGTCCGCTTTACGGCCTTAAATCACAGAAAATCTCGAAAACGCCGCAATGCCCAGTCGCTGGACGAACATATAGTATTGTCTCCTGTAGAAAAGGAGCAAACCGGCCCTGCGCCGGTAACCGATGAAGGCCAATTGGCAGATGGGCAAACTGACTTTGACGACGAATTGACCCATGCTATTTCGGAGCTTTCATCGGAACGACGGGCTTGCCTGTTGTTGCGTGTGGTGCACGGGATGACCTACGAGGAAATCTCGGAGGTTGTTGGCGTTCCTGAAGGTTCGGCGATGAGCCACGTTCATCGTGCAAAAAAAGTGATGCGGCAGCGATTGAAAACAACTGGTGACAAAACAACTGGTGACTTGGAATCCAAAGGCAATACGAATGATGCCTCTTAAGATCTTTGTGAATAAGGACGACATTTTAGGAAGGGAGCGGCAATGAAAGAAAACGAAAAATTCACACCTGCAAATTTGCTCGACGGCTTCCTTGATGACACGCTGTCTCCCAAGCAACGCAAGATCGTGGAGAAAGCAATCGAAGATGAGCCGGAACTTGCGGCCGAAGTCGAGTTGCAGAAACGTATCGACCAATCATTGCAAAAAATGTTCGCGCCTCCTCAAGCACCAACGTTTGACTTTGCCGCGATTAAAGCGGCCGCCCAAGCGGACGCCGCCGGTGAGAACAATGCGGTTGTAGATCCGATCGCGTACGCTTCGGATCCATTGACGGCAAACGAACGATCAAGAAATTTAAAAGACCAGACGAAACCCAAATCAAAGACGGGAGTTATAAAGTTGCTTGCGGCAGCTTTGGCGGCTTCTCTTGCGTGGGGCATTTTCGGTTTCCAGCTACTTCGCGATAACGCACCTGAAGTCGCCTATCAGCGGCGACCGTTGGTGGAAGTGTATCAGGATTGCGTCGACGGCGGATTCCAACCTTACTGGGTTTGCGACAATGAAAAGTTGTTCGCCTCTACCTTTGAAAAGCGCCAGGGCGTGGCTTTGAAATTGGCGGAGATGCCTGCTGACACGAAGATGGTTGGGCTGTCTTATCTGTCAGGAATTAGCCGGCAATCGACCAGTTTGCTTGCAGAAGTCGACGGTCAGCAAGTGATCGTCTTTGTTGACCGAGTAGGAAATGACGCGGAACTCGAAAAGGGAGAACTTGCTGAAGCGGGCGTAAACATCTTCAAAACCCAAAAGGACGGTCTGGTGTTTTATGAAGTTTCCCCGTTGGCAGAAGCAGAGGTCGTGAATTTCTTGGTAAAAGTGGTAGACTGAGTATGTTAACGGGAGATTTGAATTTATCTTTGACTCAGGAAACAAATGTTGGCGGGAGAAGATCGTTTAAAAATTTGGGCTCCCGGTCGATCAGGTTTCACGCTGGTTGAACTGCTGGTAGTCATTGCCATTATTGGAATCCTGGTCGCAATGTTGCTGCCGGCTGTGCAATCGGTGCGCGAAGCCGCTCGGCGAATCCAATGTTCTAACCGCCAGCGGCAAGTAGCGCTGGCGATTGCGTTGAACGAATCAAGCAAGTCCGAACTGCCGGCGGGGCGCATGGGGTGTTCTTCGGAAATGGGAGCCAGCGTCCCTTGGCCGGCTGACCCTTGCCAGGGACTTAACATCCCTAATCGGCTATGTGGTTCCAGTGGCCTCGTCGAGATACTGCCTTTTTTAGAACAGGAAGCGCTTTTTCGTTCGCTGGATGTTCGAGTGGGCGGGCTTTGGTTGGACGACCTGAACGACCTTACTTGGATTGATACAGCGGACGCGGCCAAGCTTGAGGGATTGCGGACGCGGCTCCCTGTGTATGTCTGTCCGAGTTCGTCATCGGCGGCAATCAGTGAAGCGTACGCCGCAGTGTCCGAGTCGGCCACTGGCAATTTCGCCTTGTGCAACGGTACCAGGGGCCCAGACTCTGACGACAATTTGGTCAAATACGACAACGATGGTGCTTTTGTGTACGCGCGGCGTCGCAAGTTTTCTTCGATTTCTGGCGGGCTGTCTAATACGATCTTCTTGGGCGAAGTCAACAACGCCGAAACATGGGAATCGTCCAACGCGTGGACGTACGGGAGGATCCACGCAGACTGCTTACGGACGACTCGCAACCCGCTCAATACGGCCGCCGGCAAGGGCGTTGCTAGCAGCATGAACCGAAATGGTGCTTTCGGTAGTGAACATCCCGGAGGCGCCAATTTCGCCTATGGTGACGGACATGTTGCTTTCGTCTCTGACGATATCGACTTGTCCCTCTATCGGCGAAGCTATTCCATGACAGGTCAATTCGAACCGTACGAATGAGCCCTGCGATTGAAGTAATTTTGAAAATTCAATACATGGCAAAATGCTCATGTAACGAATTTTCGGTTTCCCTAAGCCGATTGAGATTTCTGCGGCACGATGATCGCCCAGCGTGTTAGCGGCGCGTCTGCGAGCGATTGTCGGTTGTACAAGAATCGCCATGCGTCTGCGTCGCCGCGG
>CALDEW010000194.1 GCA_937942355.1 uncultured Pirellulaceae bacterium
CTCGGTCTGGCTTGGTTGAGAATGTAGGTCTCTACTGGCACTTCGTTGATATCGTTTGGATCTTTTTGTTTCCACTGATCTATTTGTTTTAAATATGCACGATTCCAACCACACTTCTGATAGCAACGCATCCGCCCATGCGGAAAAAGATCGCAAGCCATTCTTTGCGATCGTTTTCGTGATGTTGTTGGTTCTGACGGCGATGTCCTTTTGGGTTGCGAATTCGCATCTGATGGAAAACCCGACGACCGGTTGGATCGCGATGATGGCGATATCTTCGGCCAAGGCAATGCTGGTGATTTTGTTTTTTATGCATCTGTGGTGGGAGAAAAGCTGGAAGTACGTGCTGACAGTGCCGGTAACCATCATTGGTGTTATCTTGGTGCTGCTGCTGATTCCAGATGTTGGAAATCGCTTTGCTACCTATTCAAAGACGCGCCGGTCAGCTGCTCCAGAACCTGCCACGATTTGGGATCAGCCAATCTCGATGACAACCAGAGTCGATCCTGTTCCGACCCCAACTTCCACGGCCAAATGAAGGTTCGGATTGAGCGCGAGTTATTCGGCGGCTCCATTGACGGTCAAAACTAACCCGTAAATCATTATTTTTTTGAAGCTATCGTGTCAAAAGCAATCTCCACCATTCTCTGGGTAGCTGTCGCCGTCATCGGCGGATTTATGCTGGCCCGTTCGTTTTCCACCGGCCCCAATGTGGTTGAACTACCTGGACCCTCTGCTGAGAATCCTCCCGGCGCGAAAATCGTCGACGTGCCTTGGGAGCACTTGCCCAGCATCGACCGGTTCAAGCTGACCGATCAAAACGGCGACGAGTTTGATTCGGCAAAGTTGGCAGGAAAGGCCTATGCTGTTTCGTTCTTTTTCGCCGAATGCCCAAGCACCTGTCGAGATCTAAACGCTCAGGTGCAGCGACTGAATCAGCAGCTGAAGAACACGGACATTACGTTCGTGAGCGTTTCGGTAGATCCTGAACGCGACACGCCGGAGATCCTCAATCGTTATGCTCAAGACTATGGCGCGACCGTTGATCGGTGGGCGTTTTTGACCGGGCAAATGTATCAATTGAAACAGCTTGGCGAGCAACAGTTTCGCGTTGTGATCGACAGAGATCATCACAACGATAATGTTCTATTGGTCGACAAATGGGGCCGCTATCGTGACCGATTCAAATGGGACGACCCTTATGACATGAAGCGGTTTTTAGCCAAAGCGAAAGCCGTCGCCGCGGAAACAGAAGTTCCATTGAAGCAAACCATTTCGACGCGCAACGCGATGGCAGGTCACCAACCGGCGGATCTCAATACGGTGCCTTTCATTCGCGAATTTCGGTTGACGACCAGCGACAACGGAACGTTTTATTCCAAGGACATGACCGGTAGCGTTTGGATCGCGAATTTCTTTTTTACGTCGTGTCCTACGATCTGTCAAAAGCAGGCCGACTATCTTCAGGGATTGCAGAATCGATTGGGCGATCAGCCGACCAAGATCGTCAGCATCACGACCGATCCGGTTACCGACCGGCCAGAAGTACTGGCCAAGTACGCGGCCGACCATGCGGCTGACGCCAGTCGCTGGATCTTCTGCACAGGCGAATCTGCCTTGATACCGCGCGTAGGGGCCGAGTTTTTTTCAGCGGCCGCCAAGAGTGGAGCTCATCATGCCAGCGATCTATTTGTGGTTGATCGCTGGGGCGTGGTACGAGGCAAATTTGACTGGCAGGATTCAACCGCCGAGGCAAAGATGCTGGAGTTGATCGAACGATGCTGGGAAGAAAAAACGCCCCACGACTACCTTCAACAATAACCGCCCAAAGAAATAGCCAAGCAAACCGATGAAGCTCGAAGAAAAAATTCAACAGCCGCCGAATTTAAAACTGGCCAAGACGCTCAAGATTTTAACGTGGGTGGTGACAGTCGCCGTTTTGGGGCTCGTTGGTGCGATGCGCGAAATTCACTTGCCGCTGCCCGAAGGGGTTTCATTAAAATTTCTGCCGGGGGTCCATGCCACACTCAATACGATTGTTGCCATCTGCCTGGTTGCTGCTTTGGTGATGATTAAAGCCAAAAACGTTGTCGCTCATCAACGATTCATCAACGTTGCGATGTTCTGTTCGGCGTTGTTTCTAATTTGTTATGTCGCGTATCACATTACCTCTGGCGAGACAAAATACGGCGGAACGGGGATCAGTAAAACGATCTATTTGGTGTTGTTAATCAGCCACATCATACTGGCGGCGGTCAGTTTGCCGTTTATTTTGTACACGTATATTTACGCGTTCACCAATCAGTTTGCCAAACACCGCCGCATGACACGGTGGGTGTTCCCGATGTGGCTGTATGTCGCGGTGACGGGGCCAATCTGTTATTTGATGCTTCGGCCGTACTATTGAGTTATACTGATTGCCATGCGTTGTTTCAGTTTCATCTTGGTCTCGATTTCGTTCGCCCTATTCGCGTCGCCGTTGTTTGCTTGTCCGACGTGCAAGGGTACGCTGCACGATAACGGCGTCGCGACAGGCTATGCGATCAGCATCTTATTTATGATGGGTATGCCATTTTTGATCATGGCATTTTGGGCGTTGATGATTTACCGCATGCGAAAGCAGATGCAGATCGCCCATCTAGCCGAAGCTCGGCAAACAACGTAGGCAATGTAGGCCGTATCAAGCCGATAGGCGCCGCTACGGCTTGGCCACTGAGGGAGTCGTTCAATCTCCTTCGCAACTTTCCAATTCCCCGCTGCCGGCACAGCGCCTAACGGCTCGGTCCGGCCTACAGCCAACTACCTGAACAAACCGTTCTTTTGGGCTGAGCCTTTGTAACCTGTTTTGCTGGGGCGCCGATCGAGTGCTCCACGCACTCCAATCACGCCTGGATCACGTGCCACTTCATCTGCAAACGTTCGTAAGTCACGAACCATCGGTTCCAGTCGTACGCTGAGTTCTTTCACTTGAGCGCTTACGTCACGCGCGTTATCGACGGTCGTCTTCACGCTATCGTAGATGTCGGATTCGTTGAATAGTTTGCCCACGGTGCCGTTGGGATTAGTGAAGGCCTTTTCCAATTTACCAAGCGAGCCGGTGAATGATTTCACTTGCGTCA
>CALDEW010000195.1 GCA_937942355.1 uncultured Pirellulaceae bacterium
AAGACGCCGTTTTGGTTTGAGTCTTTCCATCGGGGGTTTCTGCAGCGCGGAAAAATCGAGCTGTTCACGTTGATCGACGGCAAGACCGAACACTTTCCTTACAACAGTGAAGATTTTGACTATCACGGCGTGCTGGACCCATCCAAAGTACCTGCTGATACCGGCCATGCGGGATTAAAGATCGTTGGGCGTTTTCCGCGTATTGGTGACGGCGAAGAACTGCTGACCTTCATCGGTTCGAGCTACTTTCGAAGTCGGCCAGATGGTTTCAGCTACGGCGCGTCGGCCCGGGCGCTGGCGGTGAATATCGCCATGAATCAGGCCGAAGAATTTCCGGTGTTACGCGCTTTTTGGGTAATCAAACCCATCAATCATTCGAAGACCGTCAAGGTGCTGGCGTTGCTGGATAGTCCGCGGCTAACGGGTGCGTATCAATTTGACTTTACACCCGGGATTTATGAATCGGTGGTGTTAGTTAAATCCCGTTTACACTTTCGTCACGCGATTGAAAAATTGGCCATCGCACCGATCACGTCGATGTGGATGTGGGGAGATGGTTTTCCTGGGCCCGAGAATGATAACCGACCCGCCGTGCATGACTCTGATGGCGTGTTGATGCAAACCCAAGAGGACGGCTGGGTCTGGCGGCCACTGTCCAGACACAGCTATCCCTCGACGTCATCGCGGCCGGTTGAAACGTTGCTGGGGTTTGGAGCCTTGCAGCGCAACAACGCTTTTTTCCACTTTGAAGACTACAACGCCAACTATCACAAACGCCCCAGCGTTTTCGTCAGACCCAAAACACCTTGGAAGAACGGACGCGTTGAATTCAGCGAGTTCCCGGCCGCTCATGAGGGCATTGATAACATCGGCGTCTATTGGGTGTTCAACGAACCCGTCGACATCAACAAGCCCATGGATTTTGAATACGATGTTTTATTCCACGTGGGCGATGTTGGAGCCCAGACGGACGTCTCCCGCGCGACAGCGTTCACCGTCGATCGCAAGCCGTCAGCCGAATCGACGCCTGAACTACCCGGTCCGATCGACATCGAGATCCGTTTCTCTGGCGATAGTTTGCGAGCTTATAAGCACAATGTGATGCCGCGATTGGATTTGAAAGTCGCTAACGGAAAGTCGCCCGGTCAAGCGGTGAAGAAAACGGACACCGGTGACTTTTTAGTCAGCATTACGATCCAGCCCGATGGGGAAGCGCCGGTTGATCTGGAGTTGTTCCTAGAGCATGGCGATAAGAAACTAACCGAGAATTTCTCCTACCTTTGCCCGGCGCGTCAGGCAGAGATTCCAAAAGAGTAGCCAGCCAAAGTTAAAATTAGCGGTCAAGAAAGAGATCGCGGAATGTTTTGAAAACGGCCTTGGAGCAATGTCCTGAGAGTGCTGCAGTTGGAGGAACACTAATTATCACTAATCTTCACTAATGACATGCAGTAGTTGAGTTTCGCGTTCCTCGAACATATTAATTAGTGTCGATTAGTGGAGATTAGTGTTCCCAATACTCGCACAGCTATTTACGACTTAGTTCCTGCTGTTTGCAATAAGATAGCGCCAGCAAACTGTAACTGGTGACCAAATTCGGATCGCCTTCATACCAGCGGTCTTGCGGATTGGTCCAAGATCCATCGGCGCTTTGCTTCTCCGCCAACACTTTTACCAGATCGACGCGCCAGTCGTGTTCTTCACCGTTGGCAGTCTTGATGGTGGGTTGTTGGTAAGCGTCCAATGCTTTGGCGAAGACATGGTAGTAATAAAAAAGCCCTTGCTGCCCGACGCCGGGATTGGATTGCAGATCGTAGTGTCGGCTGATCCAGTCCATGGCCGCTTTGACACGAATGTCGTCTTTATCGATGCCCGCGTAGAGAAAGCTCTTCAGCCCCGCATAAGTCATCGACGCATAACTGCGCAATCCGCCGACGGGTGTTTCGCTGGTCGATTCGGCTTTCGTTTCGCCCTTGCCGACGGCTGAGTAAATAAATCCTCCACGATCATCAGCGCTGACGACTTGAGCAAATTCGGCATCGTTGTGCGGCGTTGGCAAATTTTGACAACGCGACATGAAGGTGACCGCTTTGGCGATCGCGACGCTATTGGATTCCGTTTTCACCTCTTTCAGAGCGTCTAAGAAAAACGATGTGTTCGACGCGTCGGGGCGTTTGTGGCTGCCGTAGCCTTGTCCGCCGTAGTGACGGCTGGCAGGTTGATGGCCCTCTTCTTGGTCCCACTGGATTCCTTTAAGAAAGCGCGTTGCGTCGGCGATGATCTGGTCGTAGCGCGAATCCCCAAACGCATCGTTGGCTTGGCCCAGGCACATGATGCCGACGCTGGTTTCGTAGTTGCGGAGATTGCTGCCGGGAGCGTAAATGCCTCCGTCGGGCTGCACCATCGACTTGATAAAGGCCAGTGCTTGTTTGATTTGAGGGTGTTCAACCGAGACGCCGTTGCGAATCAATGCCGAAGTGCACATCGACGTCACGGCGGGGCTTAGCTGCTTACTGAAGCTACCGTCTTGCCGGTTTTGGCCTTGGTGGAGCAAATAGGCCACGCCTTTGGCAACGGTTTGGTCAAGTTCAACGTTGACCTCAGTTCCGGCCACCGGTGGTGTTTGAGCCATTGAATCAAATGCTGATCCTGCCACCAAAAGAACAAAACAGAAAACGAGGATACCAGTATTGGTAAATCCTACTGTCAGTGGATTCCGGTGAATCATCTATCTCTCCTTCTGGCGATCGAATGGCCAGACTCAATTCCAATTCCAAAACGTGTTTTGTTAAACTCGTTTTGGCTCAACCCATCACGGCCAAAATATCGGATTCGGTCATAATCAGTAGAATACCGTCATCCACGGTGATCTCAGTGCCAGCATAACTGGTGAACAAGACGCGGTCGCCTTCTTTGACTTGGAAAGCGGCGCGCGAACCGTCTGGTAGCATGCGTCCATTTCCCAAAGACAAGACTTTGCCCTCTTGCGGTTTCTCTCGAGCACTATCTGGTAGCACGATTCCTCCCGCAGTCGTCTCTTCGGCGTCCATCCGTTTGACGACAATTTTGTCGCCAAGTGGTTCGATTCTCATTTTGTTCCCAGGAAATAATATTGGACCCCACGAAAAAAAAGAAAAGGCGGTTCGGATCTCTCGAAACCGCCTTCCGTGGGTCCGGTTATTGTTTCATGCCGGCGACAGTCATTCAAGACACACGTTTGCCCGGATTGTCCGCAATCACCAAAACAGTGCTGGTATCACCGGAAAACTCGGCCACAAATAGCCCTTTGTTACGCGATTGAGCCCAAAAACGAATTGTTACCCGTCCCATCTAATAGATCTATCGTGACCGTCGGACGGCGGTGCGGATCATCGCGCGGACGCCGGCACGGCGAACTGGGCCCATGCGGTGGCCCAGGTTTTCGGCGTTGCTGATCGTGCGCTGGGCGATGTAGTTTCGGTTTTGCAGCACCCAAGCCGAACCGTTTTGGTCCATCTCGTTGGCTAAAGCTTGGCAGCGTCCGCAATCCGATCCCAGCCCCATGCGGTTGATGATTTGAGTCATCTCGGTGCCAGGTCCTTGAGCTAGAACGGAACGTTCGAACGATAGACTGGTCAAACATAACGTGATCACAGCAATCAGCACAGAAATCTTGGGCATCGAAACCTCCGGTTAGTTAAATAGCGATATAGACGAGGGCAATTGAGTATGACATTAAGCCGATGGCCTAGATAGGTCGCGACAGAAATCCAAATCGTTAGTTGTAAAACAGCGAACACCATCGCCTATGTCAGAGGCGCGAATAAAGTCTACTCGTGGCAAATGATGACTTGCCCTGAGAACCCGAAAAACGCAGAAAAGTTATTGGGGCCGCCGGAACGTTCGAAGCTGACGCTCGTGATTCCAACTGGGTTGCTCAGCGTCGGGGAATTTCCAGTCGGGGGAATACCGGTGAACACGATCCGACCGGCAGCTTGACTTCCAGGTCCGTTGGTCGTGGGGTCGGTTACGAATTGGTTGCCGCCGATGGTGGTCACTTGCAGATTTTCACGATCACTCCCGATCGTGCTGAATTCACCAAAGGTCGAATTCGGACTGATCGCGTCCGGCAACACCGTGAAGGCGGCATTGTTGAGTACCGTTCCGTCGCTGAGCGTCACCGTGAAGTTCCCGAGAAAGTTGTCATCGTTGGCCAGGTTCTGGACCCACAACTCAACATTGGTCAACGGGTCGGCAAACGTTGTCGTGAAGGTTCCATTCGCATTGGGAGATTCACGGAAACGAATTGTGTTCCCGGACGTCCCTAAAATCTGGCCGGTGTCGGTCGTTGTGTTGAAGGTAGTGTTGAGACTTCCGTCACCGATGGTGCCGGTGGCAGATCCACCAAATCCTGTGTTGACCGATGTAAATTCATTCGAGCCGACCTCTGAAACGTCGAAAGTTTTGAATTCTCCTTCGTCAGTCGGTTCCACATTGAACACAATGCAGTTATCCGCCGCGCCGACGGGGTCTCCGGGTTGGTCACAGTGATCGAGGCGATCTTGGAAGCTGGATACCGTCGTACTGCCGTCGGAGTTTTCGACGGTCGAGGTGTAGGATTGATTCAAGTCCTGGAGGGCCCCGCCAATATCAGACAATTCGCTGTTGAGCGAGTCACGGACGGTTGTGTGGCCCACGATCAACCCAATCACAACGACCGTACCCAAGAGTAGCATTTCGACCGAGAACACGAATCCAGATTGGTCGCACCACAAACGTTGCGCAAGACGGCCTACGCTTAGATCGCCGGAGAGAGCCGGTGGGTTTGATACTGAGTGGTAGGTAGAGAGGTCGTTCACAATCCATCCATGGTCGCGTGAAACTAAATCGAGCGTGTCAGTTTCAGTATCGACATTGTGGCGATCCTAGGGTCCGGAAAACAGTAGGACAAAGCAACGCGCCGCTTGCGACGATTTTCTCAAACGCGCACTAATAACAACCAGCATAATCGCTAATCTTGTGGGCAAACTGAACCGGTCATGCGGATTGAAGCCTGCGGGCTCGTCTAGCAGTTAGAAGAATACTTACGCGCACCCAAGCGGTGGGCTTATTAGAGACCGGAATCAGTTTCGACTAAGTCGTCGATTATTAAGGCTTAAGGCGATTCCGCTGGGACATCGCTACGCCCACGCTGGAACGCTGAGAAACCATCTTGAAGCTGAATCAGCATGACACGATCTTCACTCTCTGGAAGATCTTGCGGCTGATTGGATTTCTCTGTGCTGGATGTGCTGTTTAGCAATTGTTCATCACTGGCAGGAACACTTGGAACGAGTTGCTCCACTCGTTGCTCTACCCGTTGCTCTACTTCATACCCAGGTTTGGCCTCCCAAGCCAAGCGGTCTTGTTGGTGGTCTTTCCAATCGACGTACTCCAGCAAGCCGTCTTTGTCGATTTGAAGTCCTTCGGTATTGAGATAGGCTTCGACCGACTCGTGGGCCTGATCAAATATCTGATTGGAGTACCCTAAATTGTTTCCGATTAAGCTGCGGGCGGCGCTCATCTCGGACTCTTGCAAATGGGTCGGTACATGCTGGTAGTTATACGGCCGACGGTAGTAGTACATTTGCGTCGCTCGGTACGGAAAGTGCAAGCTCATGTTTCCAGTAGGGCTCTCGCGATGGCTGAGCATTGCCACGTTTTGCTTGACTCCCGAAACGATACCGCAGACTTTGCCATTGTGTTTCCGGCAAAGCACTCCGCTTCTAATTTTGCCGGGAGAGCTTTCGCTACATTCGCATTGAGCGATGTCGTCACTGAATTGACCTGAAACTTGACCTGATACTTCAAAAGGAAGTGGTTCAACCAGTTCCACTTGTGCCAATACGGAATTACCTGCCCACAGGGTTGCGATGGCAGTGAAGCCAATTCGCCACGCCCTAAGCATCGGAAGGGTTTTGTTTGTATTACTCATATTGGTCATATCGGTAACCACACGCCTTTGATGTAAGGCTTAATCGTGGTCAGGCCCAATGGCAAATCAGAAACTGAAAAGTGCATGCACATTTAGGTGTTTCGAATGTGAGCGAACACGGTTTATTGAAGCTGTACGGGTGCCATTAAGCTTCGCTAGCGAGCAACGAGTGGTCTGCTATCGAAGTAGCGGAACGAATTGACGAATATTTGGCCATTTCGATAACGGCACCTGTAAAAGCAGAAATCTGGTCTGGCGGAGAAGATTGGATTCCTACAGACTCCGCGATCTCTTCTCCCTCATAGATCACTTGTGGTGGCAGCTTTGCTGATTCAGACAAAAATTCCACAGCGTGAGAACGCGTGCGACGCTTTCATCTGGAGAGAGCTACGCATTGCGATACTTGTTTTTTTTACGATCGCGATTGAGTTTTCTTGGATTGAATCCGCGCAATCGCAAACCGACCAATCGTCTCTACAGCCGACCGTCGAAGCCAACATGGTCGCCGATGATCGCGTAAGGAACGCGATCTACTCCCCCGTTAAACCGCTCGCCGCGACCAAGGAACTTGCGCTGATTCGCGAAATCATCGAGCCAGAGATCTTGATGAAGATTGAGCCAAGTAAATCCAAGATCATTCGGACCAACTATCCGATCGTCCGTTCGGCGGTCAGCAATCCAGAGATCGTCGACATTCAAACTTTCGGATCCAACGAGTTCGAAGTCATCGGCAAGGGAGTCGGAGAGACCTCGCTGACGTTTTGGTATGAGCTTCCCAACGGACAGATCGACTATCTGCGATACCTGGTTGAAGTCAACGATGAGGGACAGAAACACAAGAAGAACGAGAAGCGTTACCTGAAGTTGCAATCCCGCATCAACGAGATGTTCCCCAACAGCCAAGTGTTTTTGGTGCCGATCGAGGACAAGGTGATCGTTCGGGGGCAGGCGCGCGATTCCAAAGAAGCGGCAGACATTCTGCAAATGCTCGGCCAGTTCTCCGGAGGAAATGGTCGTGGCGGCGGCGGTCGTGGTGGTCGTTTTGGCGGTGGAGGTGGTGGCGGAGGAAATTATCTTTACGGCGGAGCGCCAGGCGGGAATCAATTCTGGCTTGACGACATCCAATCGACTCGCGCCGACGGCAATCGAAATGGACAAGACAACGCTTATGACGAACAGGGCTCACAGATCAGCCCTCGAAATTTCATCAACCTTCTCAAGGTGCCTGGCGTTCAACAGGTGATGTTGAAAGTCCGAATTGCTGAACTGGTACGCAACTCAAACCGATCCGTCGGAACGGATATATCGACCTTGTTTGATTCGGGATCGTTCAGCCATCTGCTGGGCAGTGGCGGAGGAGGGAACGTTTCGGCGATCCTTAGCGATGGAGATGTTCAGTTTTTCCTGACCGCCGTTGGGACGCACGGGTATGGAAAGATTCTTGCCGAACCAACGTTGATCACGATCAGCGGCAAATCAGCGCGGTTTTTGGCGGGAGGCGAATTCGCAGTGCCCACCACGGTCGGCGTTGGTGGCGTCGGCGGGATTGCCACCACGTTTCGTGGCTTTGGAACGGAGCTAGAGTTCACGCCGACGGTCGTCGACAAAGACTTGATCCGGTTGGAGGTTTCGCCTTCGTTCAGCACGCTCAACAATGACGCAACGGTCGCCGGAATTCCGGGCCTCAACCGGCGCTCGGTCGACACCACCGTCGATTTGCGAGAAGGCCAATGGCTTGCCGTGGCGGGGTTAATCCAAGACGAACAGGGCGGGCAAAAGACGCGCCTGCCCTATGTTAGTGAAGTTCCGTTTGTTGGAGGTCTGTTTTCCCGGCGGGATACGTCGCGATTTGAAACCGAATTGATCGTTCTGGTCAGTCCAGAACTGATTCACCCAATGGAACCGGATCAGGTTCCATTGTTGCTGCCGGGCATGGAAGTCACCGATCCGACCGACGATGATTTCTTCCTTCGACGACAAACCGAAGGTTATCGGGGGTTCGATCATCGCAGCACGTTGTGGACCGAGATGCAAACGCACAGACGAGGCGTTGTTGAATCTCAGTCTTTGGACCGCGTTGCTTCCAGAGCCAGACGAAGAATGCAAGTTCAGCGGTCTTATATTTCCGGGCCATGTGGGTTATCGGAGTGACCAACGGAAAATGAATTCAAAAACACTTACGTCTCATTCACGCCAACCAACGGCATGCACGCGATGCCTGCTGGGGCTGTGTTTGTGCGCCAGTGCCTTGATCAGCGCCGGGTGCAGGCTCCAGCCGCCCGGTGGAACTCCGTTGCAACCGGGACCCCTCGGCAGCGTCGTCGATGAAGCCAACCGGACGCAAGAAGAAAACGCCGAGGCTGCAAAGTTCATCGTCTACATGCACGAGTTTGAACCCAACATCCCCAATCATGCCAAACTCTTCCGGGAACAACCGGCAATTGAGGGCGGCTTTGAGTTTCAGACGCAAGATCGCGCCGAAGGTTTTCGCTTGACACCTGCCGGGCAAGACCACGTTCGACAGATCGCACGGAGTTTGATCGCGCAACAGCCGCAAGAATCTGACGGCCACTATGTGCCTTATCAGTTGGTGGTTGTTGAACGAAGTGATACCAGTAAACGTTGGCAAACCGTTCACCGGAACCCTGTTCATTTCAACGACAAGGTTGACGAAGCCCGACGCCAAGTGGTGGTCAATGCGCTCACGTTGCTGGGCGTTTCGTCTGCGGAACAGATGGTTGTTGTTGCCCCCGCGTTTCCCGAGGGGCTCAACGCGAACGAAGCCAGCCAAGCATACAGTCGCGGATTCAACTACGGCGGTGGACAAAACGGCGGCGGGAATTTCGGCGGCGGAGGCTTCGGGGGCGGATTTGGCGGAGGTTTTTAGGGTGAGTTTCTCTAACGCAACCACAACCGACAGATGTTTCAAGTTATGAAAACCCAGATCACAAATACGATTTTGATCGCAGGCTTCCTCGTGATGTCTGTTTCGGGTTGCGCTGCGCTGAAGCTTCAACCGGTGGGCGAAATTGGTCAGTCTCTGGGCATTAAACCAGATTCTGTTGAAATGCAATTTGGCATGGCCAGAATGATGGAGCGCAAAGGAAAGCTCACCGAGGCGCGCGAGGCCTATCAGAAAATTCTGGATACCCAATCGCATCCAGAGTCGTTACACCGGTTGGGTGTGATCGAAATCCGTCAGAATCGGTTAGACGTCGGATTGAAACACCTCTCCAAAGCGGTTGCTGCTGGGGATGCGTCTGCTGAACTTCTGGGGGATTTGGGATACGCGCAGTTTCTTTCAGAAGATCTAACCGCGGCTGAGCAAACGCTAAAAAAGGCTGTGGCGCTTGATCCCAGCCAAAATAGAAATGTCAACAACTTAGCGATTGTCGTTGGAAAACAAGACCGCTTGAAAGAGTCGCTTCAGCTGTTCCGGCAAGCGGGGCCTGAAGCCCAAGCTTTGGCCAACCTCGCGTTTGTTCAGTCTCAATCAGAAAATCTCGTCAAAGCAAAAGAGAACTACAGCAGGGCTTTGGACTTGGATCCGAAGCTGAAAATCGCAGCCGTCGGTTTATTGGAAGTTGATAAACACATCAAAACCCAAAACGATGTGCAAGAAGTGACTGAATCAAAAGTTGTTAAGTCACAGTTCGCTGAGTCACAAGTCGCTGAGTCACAAGTCGTTAAGCCTCAGGTAGTCGAATATGAAGTCGTTGAGCCATTAATAGTTGAACCCAAAGCAATAGCTACTCCGACAGTACGAAGAGCGAGCTGGAACCAACCGGCCACGGCTACGGCAGTTCCGAAGTCTTATCCGAGCGAAGCAAGCGATCGGGTTTTAGCCAAGATTAAGGGGCTCGATCCCGTGCCCGTCCAAACCGATCGTGAAGTCACAAAAACGGCCCAGCGCCGTACCGATCGCGTACCCGCGGTCCCGAAGGAGTTGTCAAAACAAGATCTGTTGTCCGCGATCGCGCGGCTGATCGATGATGCTGAAGGATCCATCGACATCGTGGACTTACCAGCAAACTGATGAAGCCTTTTCCAGCTCAGATGCCGGAAAACTCAGTCGACTAATCCCTGCAAATCGGCCGCTTCGAAGCTCTGGACTTCTGTTCGATCAATCTCTGCGATTGGGGCAACTGGTTTTTCGAAGCGCGTGGACTGCTGGATTCTTTCCCCCAGCTGCTGAAACTCGCCCTCAACGCTGGCCCTGAATGCGCCCAAGGCCGACAGCAGACCCGCCACAAGCACAGACGAAATGAGCAGAAGCTCGGTTGTGATGATACCACCGTTACAATCGTTCCAAAGCAATTTTGACATGGGGTGAAGCTCTCGTTCAAGGAAAGTTGAATCAAGATTCCATGCTGATTACCAAGTGGTTTTTGTCAATCAAAAAATTATCCGGCAAAACTTTAATAAATCTTCTGCGTGCGGGTTAGGCAAACCTATTGTTTTGCACAAGTGAACATTCTGTTCGTTAATCCCCAGCTCTACTCTACTTTTGGAAATGAAAATGAAGAACTTACCTACCACACTTTGGAATGACCAAGCAGGTTTCATCGTATCAATTGAATTGATCCTAATCGCTACAATCGCAATCATCGGTCTGATCACCGGAATGACAGCCGTTCGCGACGCTGTTGTTTCTGAGATGTCAGACGTTGCAGGTGCGGTTCAAGATCTGAACCAATGCTATTCGTTCAATGGCGTTACCGGACACTCGGCAAGCACTTGCGGCAGCGACTACATTGACGCTACTGATCACTGTGATGACAACGACGATATTGCTGGTCAAGCTGACAACTGCATCACATTTGACGGTGCTCCAGAACAAGAAGTTGCCGGCGCTTAATGCCAATGGCATAACAAACTGATTCACAGTTGAAAAAGGCTGATCTCAATTGAGGTCAGCCTTTTTTTGCGCGCTTGTTTTTCCGCGCTTGCTTCAGCATTTTTCGACCCCGGTCACCTAACGCAATAACTTGAGAAATAATTCTGATTCGGTCCCAAGTTAGCCAGCCAATAAAGGCCGCTTCAAAAATTTCCTACCAAGGCCCAGTCGACAAGAATTTTGATTTTGTTGCCTATATATGGGATACGATTTTGAGCGTTTCCCTATGGCCTAGGCGTCGTCAGCTAGCGATAGGCTTGGCTCACATCTTACGCTCGTGAGAACGCAACCGCCCCAATGTAACGGAAGTATTGGATTCCCTGTAAGGATATAAAACGATGGAAATTCTCAAATCAATCTGGAACGACGACGTCGGATTCATCGTTTCAATCGAGCTGATTCTGATCGCTACGATCATGGTAATCGGACTTATCACCGGATTCACCGCTGTTCGAGACGCGGTGATTAGCGAACTCTCCGACGTTGGCGGCGCCATTCAAGACCTGAATCAATCCTATTCCTTTAATGGCGTTACTGGGCATTCGGGCAATACCGCGGGAAGCGATTTCCTTGACGCTCGAGACCATTGCGACGATCGCGATGACATCGCAAACCGCGCAGACAACTGTATCTTGTTCACGACACGACCAGCCAACGAACGCTAAACTCGACGTTTTTTAAGAAAACGAATTCGATTCTTCCTCTCTTTTCACTCTTCAAAATGCAATTCTAAGGAAACAGACAATGGTAGCACTATTAAATTCAATTTGGTCAGACGACGCAGGTTTCATCGTTTCGATCGAACTCGTTTTGATCGCTACGATTATGGTCATCGGGCTGATCACCGGATTCACTGCTGTTCGAGATGCGGTTATCTGTGAACTTTCGGATGTCGGTGGTGCAATCCAGGATCTTAACCAGTCTTATACTTTTAATGGAGTGACTGGGCACTCGGGTAATACAGCCGGAAGTGATTTTCTTGACAGCCGCGATTGGTGTGACGATGTCAACGACCCAGTTCTAAGAGCTGACAACTGTATCGTCTTTACAACGCGGCCTCTGCAAGAGCGATAGCATTTGCGATAGGTGTACCTCGGCGTCTGGTCATGACCGACGCTGGGGGTGAGTTGTCTGATTATCTGGACCAGTGACTATAAGCCGATTACGGCGATCGTGCTCGTCATTGGCGCTACAACTGTTTGGCAGTACCAAGAGATCCGATTCTAACGGTAGGTTCCGATCGTTGCCGGAGACGCTAAGTCAATCGTTCCTTGGTTGACTTTTTTGGGTCTTGCTTGTCAGGCAGTGGCGCCATCATCTGATCCAGGTCTATCCCATGTCATCTACCGCTGAAGAAGGCGAAGACACCGGCGCGCATCAACTGCAGGCCATGCTTCCCGATTGGTGCGCGTTGACTTGGCAGCACGCGCTGATTTGCTTCACCTTTTTGATCCTGTTTCTGCATCTGTGTTATCTTCCTCTGCCGACGGGGCAAATTTGGCATGAAGTCGCCAACGGTCGCACGATCGTTAACAGTGGCATCACGGCGGCCGATCCTGCGGTGGCGTATTCCCAAGGTGTGCGATCACTCACCACGAATTGGCTCGGTCAAGCATTCGTTTATCTGACCTATCGAATGGGTGGTTCCGAATGGCTCAGCTGCATGTTCGCGCTGGTCCAATTAGCAACGCTGGCCATCTGGGCGTTCGTTTTCCAACAGGTCTCTGCAAGGCGATGGACCGCGCTGTTAGCCGCGCCCATCGTGATGGCGGGCTCCATCGACGTTAACGCATTCGGATCTTCGACGCTTGGTTTTTTTGTGTTCGCCTTGATTGCGCTGACGATGGCCAAGACGCTTTCATCAAAAAACGATCCGACCAAGGGGAGTGATTTTGCTTGGGCGGGAGCATCGTTTTGGCAGTGGTTGATCGTGGTGATCCTCTTTGTCGTTTGGAGCAATTTGGACATCAGCGTGTTAATCGGTGTTGGCTTGTTGGGTGTTTTGGCGATCGCGCGTTTGGTAGGCGTGTTGACCCGGCGGGCCGGACACGCTTCTATTCTCCAAGATCGAGAATTGCACCACCGGACTTGGTTGTTTGAAATTTGTCTGATCGCCACGTTGCTTCAACCCACCGGTTTGGGACTTTGGCAAGCCGTGTTTTGGTCAACCAATAATCCGATCGTTCATGCTTTAGGAGGGTGGTCGCCGGTCGTCGTGGCCAGTTGGCGCGGCCTTTGGGTGGTGATCGCTTGGCTGGGGTGGATCGCTGCCTCTCGCAAAACGGCTTCGGTTCCGCTATGGAATATTGGTTGCGCAATCCTTGTTACCGTGATCGTGGCTTGCTTCCAAAGTCAGATTATTTGGTACATCACAACGATGTGTTTTCTCGCGATCGCGCTGTTGCCAAAACCAACCAAGCTACCTTCCACCCCGACACCGGAAGCTTCTCCCGGCGGTGACGCCAACCCATCGTTGAAGTTTGCGTTCACGTTGGTTTGCGGTCTTCTTATCTGGGTCGGATTCAGCCTGTCCCCGATCGGCACGATGGCGCTCGGTGGTAAGCGGCGGACGCCGGAGCAACTGTACAGCGCCAACACACCGCGCGGAGCAACCCAATTCTTAACCGAGAATCGGCCGGAGAAAACCGTCTGGACGCCCAAGTACTGGGCCGATCACCTTCAGGTTACCGGCGCACCGACTAAGGTCATGGCGAATCTGAACGACGCATTATTAACAACGCGGATCGAAAAAGACTACCAATCTATCTATTACGGTGGAAAGAATTGGCAGCGTTTGCTGCGGCGATATCAGATTGATGATCTGGTTGTTGATAAAGAAAATCAGACTGAGCTAATGCGGGAGATTCGCAACAACGCTGGGCAATTGGAAAAAGTATTCGAAGATGAAATCTCGTTGATCTACCGCAGAAAGACACAGCCGGCCAACGCAGATCAGCCCTCCCAACGGGTCCAGTCGGCAAAAACGCAAACTAAGAACGTGGCTTTCGAGAGAACCACACCTGCGGCGCCCGCAACAGGGAACCGGGAAGACGTCTTGGCCGCCGAGGTCTCTGAGGAAGCGCCATTGGAAACGACTGCCTCGGAATCAGAATCAGAATCTGAATCGGGACCGGCTGCTGCCAAGTTGTTTGATGATCGGCCAGTAAGTTCGAAATCAATTTTTGGGGATTAGCGATGGAACCGAACCAACCAAGCCGTAAAGGTGCAGGTAGAGCTTTCTTGATCTCCCAGCTGATTATTCTGCCCGCCATTTTTGGGGTGCTGACGTTGAGCGCCGCGACGGTCAACACACGACCGTTGATGCCGGTGCTGCATGAGAACCCCAGGACCGTGCGGCCTCAATACGACTACGACTTTGTCATCTCTGATCGTCAGCTTAACGAAGTTTTGCATCAGCTGCGGCCAAAGTTCTCCCCCGACAAACCGCCCAAGACGAATTACGTGGATCACGCGCTGCGTTTTTGGGGCACGAAAATTGAATTCGATGATCGCGCCCTCGATGGTGCTCAGCTGCGAGATCTGCTGGTCAATCACAAAACGTTCGCAGAGGCTTGGGGAGAGCACGAGACGCCTCTGCTTTCGATGACGCCTCATGGAATCGCCGTCCGGACTCAGCAAGGACGCTCAACCGTCAGCCACGTCGACCATCTGTTGGGAAGCCTTGCCGAAGTCGGCACTCCGCTCAGCTACAAAATCACCGCCGCCAATGTGGATGGGCGATTGATTGACATGGTCAGAGACGGCGTGATGAATTTCAGCTTGAACCAGCGCGAATACGAGTGGACGACGTTAGCGCTGGCTTTCTACGCGGCCAATAATTCTCCTTGGTACTCGCGCGAGGGACAAGAAATCAGCTACGACTATCTGGCAAACCGCATCATGCGAGAGACCCAGCCCGACGGCGTTTGCTACGGACAGCACCGACTGTATACGCTTACGATCCTGCTTCGCATCGACCAGCAGATGCGTGACCAAAGCGATCAACAGCCCTCTGGCGATGAATCATCGGGCGGGCTGATCGCGCCCCAGACGCGCGACGACATCATGGACTACCTTGGCGACATGAGCCGTCGTGCTTATCAGAATCAGTCTCTGGAAGGTTCTTGGGATGGCAATTGGCCAGATCTTCGGGTGCCGGTGCGTGATCCCGATACCGATGCGACCAGCCGAAAAGTGCTGGCAACGGGGCACATGCTTGAGTGGTGGGCGATGGCACCTGAGGAACTTCACCCGCCGCGCGAAACGATTGTGCGGGCCGCGCAATGGTTGTCGCGCGTCATCATCGAGATGGAACCAGAGCGCATCGAACGGAACTATACGTTTTTGACCCACGCAGGCAGGGCTTTGGCGCTGTGGCGTGGCGGTTTCGCGGACGAACTTTACCATCCGGTGGTGACGGTTAGCCAGAGCCATGCGCTTCTGCCGCTTGAAGGGAGCAATTAGCTTGATGCAAATCTTATGCTCGAAACGATCGAATCAGGTAGTAGGGAAGGTCAGTTCATCGTTGGCTTCGCGCGGTGTCACCCAAAAGAAGCAGCTGATCCGCCCACGTATTGCTGCTTACCTCAGCGCCCCACGGTATGAAACACACTCCTTCTCTTCTTAAACGACTTATCGTCTCGGAGCTGCGACAATGGGAATACTCGACCAAGCTTTGCTGCCGTTCATCGGAATCGCAGTGCTGATGACCATCGCGGTTGTCATTGATGTAAAGACGCGCCGAATTCCTAACTGGCTGACGGTTTCAGCGTTCGTTGCTGGGCTGCTTTTCCACACGATCACCAACGGTTGGGAAGGACTTGGCTTCGCGCTGGGAGGCTTCGGCGTTGGCTTCGGGATACTATTGGTTCTCTGGTTGATCGGTGGCGGTGGTGGCGGAGACGTGAAACTGATGGGCGCCGTCGGTGCTTGGGTCGGTCCGCTGTGCACTCTGTTTATTTTTCTTGGCAGTACTTTCTTCGCGGTCATTTGCGTGGTCGTGTTAATGGTTCGCAATCGACTTAAGGGCAGACAAGACGAAGATTTCAAGCCCGCCCCGGCAACCGTTGCCGACGTACCGTCCAACAGCCGTACCGCGCTAAAGCAGTACATTCCTTATGCGGTGCCGGTCGCAATGGCGTCTTGGACGGTGTTTCTGTTTCAATTGATCAAGGTCAATAACTAACAAACAAACAATCTGAAATAAAATGTCACGCATCGATTCAGGGACGATATTAGTTGCGTTTTTCGCCATTCTTTTTGGGTTGGTTGGAGCGTTCTTGCTCCGCAATTCACTCCGATCGCGAAACGTAGTTCAACCAGCCGCGCCAGTAGTAAACAATGGCCCGGTAAAGATCACGGTCCCCTTAGCCAGCCGGGACCTTGAATCGGGAACACAGATTACGCTGGATGATGTCGCGCTGTTTCGGTTGACTCGGGACGAGATGAAAGAGCACGGCATCAAGCGCGTATTTATGTCCAACCCCGATCAGATCATTGGAAAAACCGTCGCGGTTGATCTGAAACGCGGAGCAACCTTTGACACCAAAGATTTTTACGCGCCCGGAACGGGCCCCGGTATCGCGGATAAACTCGAACCTGGCCAACGCGCGGTCACCGTCGAGATCGACGCCACCGACGCGCTGCTTGGATTTGCCGGCGCGGGCCAAAACGTTGACGTCCTGTTTCATTTCGGCAAGGACTCCCGTTCGATCAACCCCAATGGCAACACTTACGATAGCTACGATAGAGCAGGCAGCAACGCACGTGGTTCCGATGCTTGGCGCCCCCCGCATCTGGACTATACCCCAACGCGATCTTACAACGGTTACGCAAACGGCTACGAAAACCGAAACCGCTGGCGCGATGGAATTGGAAAGAAGTACCAAAGCGCGACGGTGACGCTGGTTCAAAAGGCCAAGATCTTAGCGCTCGGCCAACGCGTCAATCAAAACGGCAACTCCAGTCATCTTGGCCCTGTGGAACGCGTGCGTGTCACGCTTGCGGTTGATCCCGAATCTGCCGAAAAGATTCGCGTCGCCGAAGGACATGGTGAGTTGTCGTTGACGTTGCGCGGTGAAGGCGACGAAGAAATCGTCGAACTGGTCGAACCGAAAGTGCTCAGCAACATCATCGAAATGAAAAACGATGTTCTGTTCGCACGCAGGGAGGTACGCGAAATGGACGTGTACCGCGGGCAAAGTCGATCGCGCGTGCAATTTTCGCGCGATCGAGACACCGGGAAGGACGATTTCCAAACGTGGATGGTGATGACGTCCGAAGCGGCTCCCAACCCTGAGGATGGCATCCGCCAAAATGGTGATGGCCGTAGCACGGACCAAGCAACCGGATCGCCAGTCAGTCCCGAGATCGCATCCCCAAACGATCGTTATTCCAGCCGAAGACAATCCAACGGGTCAACCACCCGGCTGACAGAAGACCGCCAATGGTCGGCTCAACAGCGTCTGCAGTCGGACTTCCGGAAGATTCGAACGCTGTTCAATCAGAATCCGGATCGGTCAGAACCTGAAGATGCAGCTACGCCGGTCAACCTGGAGAAACGTAACCCCAACCAATCGGAGGATCTCTCTTCCAGCGGTGCCGTCGAGCAGCCTCGATCGGCCACAGCGGTGGAGCTCTACAATCCGAGGTCTTGGAAATGAGCAATGACTCACCGATGACAGTTGATGCTGTCAGTCCAATCTTTTTCACTCAAGCCGCGTCCGAAACGGTAACTGCCGCCTCCGGTGTCGAAGTCCAGTTCCAGATCCTCAAACAGACAATCCATCAAGAGCTGGTGGGGTCGCTTGATTTGGCTTCCGCCGAAGGCTTGACTCCAGCGCAGTTTCAACAGCAACTCAAACCGTTCATCAATCGTTCCATCGACGACCGGGGCGATGAGATCAGCGCGTCGCAACGCGCTCGACTGGAAACCGAACTCTATGAGGAAATGTTCGGAATCGGACCTTTGGAAAAGCTAATGCGGGATCCAACGGTCAACGATATTTTGGTCAATCATCCGCATGAAGTATTCATCGAACGAAATGGCCAATTGGAGCTGACCGATGTTGTTTTTGCTGACGCTGGCCATCTGTTACAAATTATTCAGCGCATCGCTTCATCGGTGGGACGTAGAATCGACGAGGTAAGCCCGATGGTAGACGCGCGGCTGCCCGACGGTTCGCGCGTCAACGCCGTGATCCCGCCGCTGGCGCTGGACGGCCCGAAGCTCTCAATCCGGCGATTTGGTAAAGTGCATCTGACGCTCGACCGACTCGTGGAGAACGCGACGATGACGCGGCCGATCGCTGACTTCCTGCGGGCGGCGGTGCAGGCGCGGATCAGCGTTTTGATCTCCGGAGGAACCGGTGCGGGAAAAACGACTTTGCTAAATGCTCTTTCATCCTGCATTCCCGATAGTGAACGCGTCATAACGATCGAAGATTCTGCCGAATTGATCCTGCAGCATCAACACGTCGCGCGGCTCGAAACCAGACCCGCCAACAGCGAAGGCGCTGGCGAATTCACTCAGCGCGATTTAGTCCGCAATAGTTTGCGGATGAGACCCGACCGAATCATCGTCGGTGAGGTGCGCGGGGTGGAAGCTTTTGACATGTTGCAGGCGATGAATACCGGTCATGAAGGTAGCCTGACAACGATTCATGCCAATGACGCCCACGATGCGTTGATGCGGCTGGAAATGATGGTCGCGATGGCGGGTTTAGAATTGCCCCACGAAGTCGTTCGGTCTTATATCGGATCGGGAATTGGCGTGGTCGTGCAGATCACCAGGCTCAAAGGCGGCGCCCGACGTGTCATGCGCGTTGCGGAACTGAATCCGTTTCTCAGTGGCCAAAAACAGTCTTATCAACTGAGCGATGTTTTCAAATTTAAACGCGCCGGCGTGGGCAGTTCCGGTGAAATCCTCGGCGCGGTCGAAACTTCTGCTCAGGCTCCAAGATGCCTCACGCGGTTCAACGAGTTAGGCATTGATTTTGACGCTTCCGTTTTCGCCGGTTCGACTCAAGACGGGGAAGCATCATGACCTCACTTGAGTTCGCTGTTTTTATTGCGCTGGCCGGATTTTTTATGCTGTCGGCGGTGTGCGTTCGGCGCTTGATGACGCCGATCGGCCCCGCTCCCGTCGCGCTCAAGCGGCTACCTCAGCGGATCATAACGCCGGCATCTGAAAATGATTCGATTTCCGTTCGGTTCGACCGCTGGATGCACAAAACGCTGATGGGTTCAGGCATCGGGATGTCGATCGGAACCATTGTGCTGATCTCCGTTCTGGCGGCTATCTTGACCGCGGTCGCCACGTTTTTGGCCGGAGTTTCGTTGACGGTCCAGTTGCTGTCGTCGTTGAGCGTTCTGTTTGTGCTGCCTTTGGTGTTGATGTTTTTTAAGCGCCGACGGATCAAAGAATTTTCAGATCAGCTTCCTTCGACGTTGGATCTGATCGCGCGAGCGGTACGGGCCGGAGAGAGTTTTGAAAGCGCGATCGAAATTGCCGCAGGAGCCGCCAAAGAACCGATGAAGAACGAGCTGCAGCAATGCGTGCGGCAGTTCGCGATGGGCACTCCTACCACCACCGTGATGTCGTCATTTGCTCAGCGCGTCGCGACGATGGAGGTGCGCATCTTCGCTCACACCGTCACCATTCACCGAGAACTTGGCGGCCGGTTAGCCAACGGACTTGAGCGATTGGCCACCGTGATTCGTGACCGGCGTGAGTACGTGCAAAAAATCAATTCGATGACCAGCCTTGGAAGGTTTTCGATCGGAGCGATCAGCCTGATGGGCGTGTTCGTGTTGGGTTACCTGATGATCGTTCACCCCGAATACCTAACGAAGCTGTCGTCTTCGGAGCTTGGTCTTAAGATGATTGCCTACGCGTTGGTCTCGGAGATCGTCGGGCTTCTCTGGGTCGCGATGACGTTGAAAATGGAGCATTAATTCGAACTGACGCCCTATGCCGTTGTTACCTTTTGTATTGATCTTCGCCAGCATCGCAATGATTGTGTTTTTGCTCGGGCAGCGTCTGCGCAAATCAGCACCCGCGCCCAATCCGCACAATGTGCTCAAGCCCGATTCATTTGGCCCTCTGACCGAGCCGTTGGCGGGAGTGTTTCCATTGAGCGCGAAGAAACGCAAAATATTGAAAAACGAGTTGCTGGGTGCCGGACAATTTCACTCCAACGCGCTGTCTAATTATTTGAGCCGACGTAACGTCTGCGTCATGATCGTGATGCTTGCGACGGCCTTGATTCTATGCAGCCAAGCGTTTGATCCTGCCTACAACAAATTTATCTTGATCGGCGGTCTTGTCGCCACCATTTTCGCTTACGGATTGCCTCGGCTGGTTCTCAGTTCAATCGCTTCCAGACGTCGGCAAGGGATCGAAAATGCGTTTCCTGACGCGCTGGACATGATCGCCATGTCGGTCGAAGGCGGATTGCCGCTTCAGGATGCGATGCGGCGAGTCTCCGATGAATTCAAGCCCTCCCATCGCGCGTTGTCCAAAGAGCTCTTGATCATCTCACGCCAAACCGACACCGGTTCGGTGCAACAGGCGATGGCGTCGTTTGCAGAACGCATTGACATGCCGGAGATCGGAGCGTGGGCGGCGCTGATGTCGCAGAGCCAGCGTTTGGGCGGCAAGATGGCCAGTGCGCTGCTGGAGTGTGCTGATCGGATGCGGCAAAATCGAAAAACCCGCGCCGAGCAATCGGGGAATACGGCATCGATTAAACTCCTGTTGCCGACGGTGTTGTGCCTTGCGCCGCCGGTGTTCATTCTGTTGATTGGTCCCGCGGCGCTTGATTTTAGAGATTTCATGAACCGCGAACGCGCCGAAAGCACGGAATTGGTTGAGCAGGCAAACACGGTGACGGTGCTTGATGGCCGGGGAGAACCTCAATCGAACTCCGCGCCCAGCTTCGGTCGTCCCTAGACGTGAGCTGATAATCGCCAGCCGCCATACGTTAGCCGCAAGGCGGTAGCCGCGGGTGGCGGAGGGAAAGACAGAAGCATTGGGAAAGGGTGACGCCACGAACCAGCGGCTGGCGCCCTGCCGCTAACAGCGTCGCACCATCGGTGGAACCAGATTAATTTACGCAGGCTGCAAAATCACATGTTTTTACGTGTCAAGTTACTTCTTGCTCACAACACCCGATTATTAAATTAATAGAGGTTTGTTTCATCGATCTTGCGGAGCGGACGGAATGGATTCCCGAAATTTCCCTTTGCCAACTTCGGCGCTTTTGTCAGTCGCCAAACGATTCTTGCGCGATGACGAAGGATTCATCATTACGATCGAGTTGATCTTAATCGCGACCATCGTCGGTATTGGTTCGATCGTCGGGCTAACAACGTTGCGTAACGCCATCAACAGCGAACTGGCTGACGTTTCTGATGCGATTGAAAGCATGGAGTGGGGAGACGACGATTCGCGCGCACCCTCTTCGGCACCAGCGGCAGCCAACAGTTGCATTAGCTATTCCGTTCCACCGACCGATGAAGCTTAGGGCTGCTGCGGTTTTGTGCAGAGTTCCGAAATAACCTGCTTCTTCGGCCAGTTCGCCAGCTCCATCTTCTTCTTCACGTTTTCAGTATGCTGTTTGTAATGACGTTCCATTTGCTTCAGCAAACCCGCGATAGGTTTCATTAGTTTGTTTCAAGCAAAAGCTAGGTGACGGTGACTGCCTGTATCAATGTCAGTGCCTTAGCAGTTCAGATGGCGCGAACGTTTGCTCCTAACACAAATCGTAGCGTCGTAGCGGGAACAAAAATTCTTGCGGAAATCTGAGGCGAATTTAAGAAGGCGATTTTAAGAAGGCGAATTATTATCCGACAGCTTGCGAGCGTTCAGATCCGCTTGTATTTCCGCCAGCCTGCGCCGATTCAACGGGTACAGTAGGATCACCAACCCTGCCGCAGCCAATGCGATCGCAGGAAGAATACTCATCATCGCGATGATACCTTGAATCGTCTCAGGCGATTGCTGCTGACTTTCTCCGTCGATGGGGCTGACAAAACCGTAGCCACTCAGGCACCAGCCAGGAATCGCTCCACCGATCGCGCTGCCTATCTTCTGTGAAAATGTAGCCGCCGCAAAGATCAACCCGGTCGCTCTGCGGTTCGTCTTCCATTCGGAATAGTCGGCGATGTCCGCGAAGGCGGCGAACATCAACACAGCCAAAGGCCCGCTTGCCAGCGAACTGAGAATCTGAAGCGTATACATCGCAACGATTTGGTCGGGCCCGATGAACCAAAAACCTGCTGACAGAATTGCCATTAAAAAACTGGAAAGTGCCATCAGGTTTTTTACGCCAAGCCAACTGCGTAACTGTTGGGCGAATATTATCCCGACAATCGTGGCAATGGTGCCAATGACCATAAAATCTCCGAATGTGGAACCGACATAGTAGGTGAAATAGTAGGCGATCGCGCTACCGCGCATCCAAGCGGCCAATAGCGTCAGCATGCCAAACACACACAACACCATCCATGGGCCGTTAGACAGCAGGTCTTTGAAATCGCGTGACCAAAGAGGTGAATTCGAAGAGACCGGTTGGACTCGTTCTTTGGTAGACAAAAACGTAATCACAAACAGGAACAATGCCGCAGTTGCGTAACAGACCATCGTCCAGAAAAATCCAGTCTGTTTATCGATTACGACCATGGTCCGGACGCCGTCGATGATTCTGATCTCGCTTCCGCCAAAATAAGCGACCAAAGGTTCGGTCAATCGTTGCACAACGATGGCACCTGCAAATGCCAATACAAACCGGTAAGTGGAAACGCTGGTTCTTTCGACGGGGTCAGACGAGATTACACCCATCAAAGCGCCGTAAGGGATATTCACAAACGTGTAAGCCATGAACACAGTGGTGTAAGTGACATAGGCATAGATCAATTTTCCCGTCGGCGAAAAATTCGGAGTATAGAACGTGAAAATTCCGGTGACCGCGAACGGAATAGCTCCCCACAGAAGATACGGACGGAATCGTCCCCAAGCGGTCACTGTTCGATCGGATATTAAACCTACCATCGGATCGGTGATGGCATCGAACATCTTGGTAACGAAGAACATCGTCCCTGCTGCTGCGGCCGAAATTCCAAAAACGTCGGTGTAAAAAATCAGCTGGAAAAACTCAAACAGTTTCCAGTAGAGATTCGATGCCGTGTCGCCCAAACCGTAACCGATCTTTTCGGCGACTGATAAACGGTGGTCTGGTTCCCGGTGGTCTGGTTCCGCCTCCGCAGACACACTCGGTGAGAATGGATTGGCCGTTTGTTGTTCTAAAGGGTCTGGCACGTTACACGCATGATTGAAGAAAAAAGCAAACAAACTGAAACCGGTTTCACTTCCCGGCTACCTTTGAGCGTTATATCCGTAGTGGGGAATATCTCTGAATCAATTCCGAGAATACAAAAGTATGATCTGCTGGAGCGTTATCAGATCTATTGAGAATATGCTAATATTCCGTTCCAAATTGTACAGGAACTGGCGGTAAGCCAAAACAACTGAAAACAGCTGTTTGTTGCAGCCGACTAGGGAAATCAATTGACCTCAAAAAAAGCTACGATCGACGACATCGCCAAACTGGCAAACGTTTCTAAGAGCACAGTTTCGCGTGTCCTCAACGACACCACTCCTGTCCACGAAGAGAAACGAGCGGCAGTCGAAGCCGCGATGAAGGAGCTCAATTTCAAGCCCAACGTGTTCGCGCGTTCGTTGGCAGGAGGTCAATCGAAAACGATTGGCGTGTTATCGCAGCACCTTGGTAGTCCTTTCTACGACACCATCTCCGAAGGCATCATCAGCCATTTTACTGGTTCGGGTTATTGGCCGATGTTCGCCGATAGCAACGATGATCTCACGATAGCTGATCAAGCCGTAGAGAACTTTCTGGATCGAAAAATTGACGGTTTGATTTTTATTGGAGCGATGCTCTCCGAAGAAAAAATAGTGGAAATCAACAGCCGCGTTCCAACGTTTATTGTTGGAGCTAAATTAGATTCCCTGGCGAAACAGTGCATAGGCGTCGACAATGAACTGGCCGGTTACAATGCGACCAAGCACTTGATCGAACTTGGACACCGTTGGATCGTTCACGTCAAAGGAATTCAAGACCACCTCGATGCGATTCACCGATTCGAGGGTTACCGACGCGCCCTGACAGAATCTGGAATCCCGATAGACCCAGAACTGGTTTGCGAAGGCCTGTTCGATGGCCAGTCGGGATATGATGCCACGATGGATCTGTTGAAAAAGGGAAAGAAATTCACTGCTGTGTTCGCAGCCAACGATATCTGTGCGATGGGTGTCAAGTTAGCGCTGCATCGACATGCGCTTACGGTGCCCGACGATGTTTCGGTGATTGGGTTTGACGATCAAGACGAGGTTTCGTTTACCGTGCCACCTCTGACGACCGTGCGTCAGCCGGCGTTTGAAATGGGTGTTGCGGCGGCCACTGCCATCATCGGTATGATTAACAAAAAGCCTTATTCTTTGCCTGAGCTCCCCGCTGAAGTCACCGTCCGGGAATCGACGGCTAAGGCAAAGCCATAGACGCAATGCCATAGACGCGATGCGTTGGGCAAAACATCCCAGAGAGCAGGGGTGATAGCTGGCTGGGTGAGAATTTTGCTGCAGTATCATTCGATTCCGCCCCCAGCCAAATTTCCCACTTGACAGTTTTCGGCCCATGGAACATATTCCGCGGTTCCAAAAACCGAGGAAAAACAATGAAAATTCATACTGGCGACACAATTCAAGTTATTAGCGGCCGCGATAAGTCCGTCACCGGAAAAGTGATTTCGGTCAATCACAAGACAGATATGCTGTTGGTCGAAGGCGTAAACATGGTTTACCGCCACGTAAAACCCAGCCAGCGGAACCCTCAAGGCGGTCGGCTTCACAAGGAAATGCCGATTCGTTCGTGCAAAGTGATGGCGGTTTGTCCTAAGACAAGCAAGCCAACACGCATCGGGTACCGTTACTTGGACAACGGTAGCAAAGAGCGATTCGCGCGCGTTAGCGGTGCTTCGATGGGAGAAGTTTCCCCAGCCAAAGCAAGCTACGCGAAGAAGTAGTCTAGCACGCAAGCGGGCGGCCGCATTCCGCCCCGTATCAAACACGAAAACCCCAGCACGAACCCGCTAGATTTAAAAAAAGCGGTGTTCCGTCGGTGTTTGCGAAAGTTCCGTTGGCGCAGGCTAAGCGCGGTAACGCGGTTGCTGGTGCTAGATAGGCAACCAACTTCGGGTTTGGGGGTTGATGCCCTACGAAAAGCAAAAAGCATCCAAAAGCAAAAAGCATCCAGACTTATGCTTCTTCGGCTTGCGAATCCAGTGACCGCGCTGCGTCGGAGCCTTGAGGAAATGGCAGTGTCGCCTTAGCTCAGTGATCGTGTTCTCTCAGAGCACGTCCTGCGGACGGCAGCTCACCCGTTTGGTCTCTACTCTTTCACTCATTCGTATTGCCATCGGCATTTTGCTTTCTGAAGCGAAACAAAGACGCTTGTTTTGAATTTCGCCAACGTTGTTTTCGTCCCTTGTTTGAAAGGCAAATTCAGGGTCAAAAACCCTTCTATTTCCCCCTACATTCAATTTTCGCTCGATTCGCCTAAAATCAGTAATATTGCGGGCGGCATTTCAGAATTAGCGCATTCTGACGCGTTTTCTTTCCCAATATCGAGCGCAGAAGACGACTAACGTGTTGCGGTAGTTTCGACAACTACTACGATAGAAACCGCTTTCATGGCCATTGTATTCCGGAGTGTTTGATGCGTTTTAATTTCGTGCTTGCGATGCTACTTGTCCACGTTCTTCATTGTTCTATGGGTTCTGTTCAGTCGCAAACGGTTTCCCCAGCCCCTCCAGCTACCGCGGACGCTCAGCCAGCCGCTAGTGTAATCAATCCCGAAATATGGCCTGAGACACGTGGCCCCATCGCGGCCAATCCAGCACTTGAGAAACGCATCGATGGTCTTCTGGAGAAAATGACGCTTCGACAGAAGGTCGGGCAAATCATTCAAGGGGACATCGGATCGCTCAGCCCTGAAGATCTTAAGAAGTATCCGCTGGGTTCGGTTCTCAACGGAGGCAACTCAGCTCCCGGCGGCGACAATCGTTCTGGACCAGAAAAGTGGCTGGCGTTAGCGGATGAGTTCTATAAAGCGACCAAAGAATGCGATCTTGGCGGTGGTCCCTTCATTCCCATGTTTTGGGGAACCGACGCCGTCCATGGTCACAATAACATTCCCGGTGCTACGTTTTTTCCTCACAACATTGGATTAGGTTGTGCTCGCAATCCCGCGCTGCTGGGAAAGATCGGTGCGATCACGGCCTTGGAAACGCGCGTGACGGGTTTGGAATGGACTTTCGCCCCGACGGTAGCGATCGTTCGTGACGACCGCTGGGGCCGAACTTACGAAGGCTACTCCGAAGCGCCTGAGGTTACCGTCAGCTACGTCGCTGAATTGGTCAAAGGAATTCAAGGCGAGGCAGGGTCGACTGATTTCCTCAAAGGTCAGCACGTTATCTCTACCGCGAAACACTTTTGCGGTGATGGTGGAACCCTCGGTGGTAAGGACCAGGGCGATAACCAAATGTCAGAGTACGATTTGATGACCCTGCAAGCGGCTCCGTATCCCGTTGCCGTCGAAGCTGGCGTGCAGTGCGTGATGGCTTCTTTTTCCAGCTGGCAAGGAAATAAGTTGCACGGCCACAAGGGTTTGTTGACAGACGTTTTAAAGGGCCGCATGAATTTTGATGGGTTCGTGGTTGGAGATTGGGAAGGTCATGGACAACTGCCCGGAAGCAGCAACACCGATAGCTTGGCTGCGTTGCACGCTGGGTTGGATATGTACATGGCGGCCGGCAGTTGGAAAGGGTTGTTTGAAACGACCTTGAAACAAGCCGAAAACGGTGAAGTCAATATGGACCGTCTCAACGATGCCGTCAGACGAATTTTAAGAGTTAAGATCCGGTCAGGTTTGATGGACGCCGGATTACCATCGACGCGCGCCTATGCCGGTCAGTTCGAACTGCTGGGTAAACCCGAACATCGCGCCGTGGCTCGACAAGCGGTACGGGAGTCATTGGTGCTGCTGAAAAACAATGGCGGCTGTTTACCGCTTTCTCCATCGTCGACGATTTTGGTTGCCGGCGACGGTGCTGATGACATCGGCAAGCAAAGCGGTGGATGGTCGTTGACGTGGCAAGGAACAGGCAACACGAAAGAGGATTTTCCTGGTGGTTCATCGGTTTACGATGGCATTAAAGAACAAGTCGAAGCGGCTGGCGGCAAAGCGCTGTTGGCGGTCGATGGGAAAACAGATGCAGAGATCGACGTTGCCGTTGTCGTGTTCGGTGAAGATCCTTACGCTGAATTTCAAGGCGACATCGAAACGTTGGCCTATAGTCCCACCGATGATACGGACTACAGACTGCTAAAGAAATTCAAAGACGCCGGTATTCCAACGGTCGCCGTATTCATCAGCGGACGCCCCATGTGGGTCAATCGCGAACTCAACGCTTGCGATGCTTTTGTGGCGGCTTGGTTGCCGGGTTCAGAAGGCGTCGGAATCGCCGATGTGATTCTAAAATCCGCTGACGGCAACGTGCAGAACGATTTCAAAGGCAAGCTTTCCTATTCATGGCCAAAACTGCCCAACCAAACTCCGTTGAACGTTGGAAGTCGCGATTACGATCCGCTCTTTGAGTACGGATTTGGATTGACATACGCCGACCAAACCGAATTGCCAGTGCTGTCTGAAGATCCTGGTGCCGATTACATTGCGGCCAATGTCGAAAACTTTTTCGCGGCCGGCAAAGCTGTCGCCCCGTGGCGAATATATTTGGCCGACGGTGTTTCGTCGGCTTTGGTGGAAGACACCAAGGGAAGTTCGCCGAACAAAATCCTCGAACTCATTTCCGAAGACGATGCGGCGCAAGAAGATATCAAGACGTTGAAGTTTTCCGGTCCGTCTTCGTTTGCGATCTCTTCATCGGCGGTTGACCTTTCCCGTCAATCGACCGGCGACATGGCGTTGTACATGCGTTATCGAATCAACGAAAAACCAGAAGGCAATTTAAGACTCGCGATCGACGGTCCCGAAGGTGGGCTGGGAAGCCAGTCGCTGGTCAGAGAAGTTGTGGACGCCGAGATCGGCCAGTGGAAAGAGCTATCGGTGAAGCTGTCATGTTTTTGCGACGCCGCAAATCTCAAATCGGTAACTTCGCCCGTGGTGATCCACAGCTCAGGCAAAGCATCCATCAGCATTTCCGACATTCGCTTGATGGCCAACGAAGGCCAAGCCAAATGCCTGCAACCGTAATCCCGCTTGACCGGTAGTGGGCGAGGCAGCGAGTCCTGCCGGGCGATAAAACTCCCATTTGCGTGCTAGATTTTGACTCGCAAATTATCAATCAGCGAATCACGTTCCCGTTAGGGGCGTTAGCAAAACGTTCATCAAGTTGACGATCAAGGTAGATCATCGGCTCACATTGAGCCAATGCACTTGCAACATTGGGTTGCATGACGATTCGGTTGCCGTCTGCGGAAACTCTGTAAACCGTTTGCGAAGAGACGGCTTCGCCGTTTTCGTTTTGCTCAATTGTCTCGACGGTGACTTGATTGCCTTGAACCTCCAAGACGCTCCAACGGGCAAACGTTTCTCCCTGGATCGGTTGGCCGCCAACAGGCGTAACCTCAACCGCAGATTCCATACTTCCATCCTTTGAAAATTCCATCGCCATCTGAGTCGAAACGAAAGTCTGAGTTTCTTTGAGCAAGGCCTGTTGCTCTGGTTCGGTCATCCCGGCCAGTAGCTTACTCAAAGTGTCTTCGTTGAGGACAGCTTGCCCAAACCACAAACCGGCGAGCGCTTGTTGGGCTTGCTCTGCGGAGCGAAATTGAATCGCTCCCGACTCATTTGTTCCAGGCTTATTGGCTTGGGCTGGCGTTTCGTTCGCGGGAACCTGTTTTGGTTTTCCACAGCCAACACAGACAATAGCGGCCAATGCGACGCAGACCACAGTCCGTAGTAGATTGGAAAAGTTCGAGGAAGCAAGCATTGCAAAATCCTTTTTCAGCGCGTTAGAGCGCTACTGTTTCTTAAAGTTCAATTTCATCTTCTGACCAGACATGTTCGGCGGAGTCATGCGAATCGTTTCATCGTCGACCCACGTTACTTCCAGCTGGCGACTCTGGTCACTCTGTTGATCCAAGTAACACTCAATCGTCATGGTTGAAGGAGGATCGAATTTGATCATCCGCCAACGGCCCTTCTTCACACTGTCGATCTTGCCAAGTTTGGTCGTCGTGACCAACTGACCGCTGCTGCGAAAATCTAACGTCATCATCGGTAAGTCAGCTTCGGCGGGGTTTGGTACCGCTAGCGTC
>CALDEW010000196.1 GCA_937942355.1 uncultured Pirellulaceae bacterium
GACCGGGACAAGCCCGACGGAAGTCCAGGTTGCAAAATAGATATGGGGTATAAAAAGGCACGAAGCCAACGATTTTCAGTCTCTCGTTTAGTGCCGAGAAACCGGAGAAGTCGAGACTAGCGGACGTGCCGTTTAATAATTTCGGCTTGGTTTCGCGGGCAACCACAACGCATTTAAGCCAACTTGGTCAAATTTCCAGCGACCGATTGAGTCACAACGGTTACCGGGGTGGGCGAAAGTTCAACCCCTTACTTGGTTTGGCATTGTGAGCGATGTAACCGCCGAATTTATTGGAAGCCTTGCCCGAAGAATCGGAAAATCAAGAGAATTGTGCCAACCACCAGCTACGACGTTCATCGAGCTTCGCGGCAACGCAACCTGTTCCTCTGGAGGTGTCAGGCTCGAGAACCTTATTGATCCTGAATGCGGTTTTCTTGCGACTCGAACTCAAAATAGTCAATCGCCATTTTGGGGCCCCGGTTTTGAAAGGGCGCTGACCTTAGTTCGAGCGTATGAGTGCCGGGTTCCAAAGGGGGCGTTTGGTAAATGCGAGATCGCGCGAATCCGTAAATCAGCGCGACCTTTTCGACAAATTTTCCATCGATATAGATTTCTGCTGCTCCCATCTCCTTACGCACCAGCGAGCCGCAGACTCGAGCTCTTTGGCCGGTGAAGGTGAATTTGCAAGAATCTCCTAGCGCGGAGCACCGGCTTTCGCTACCCATGAAGAAATTGTCGCCGTCGCGAAATTCCCAATCACCGGTAAGTTCGATGGAGGGATCCGTATTGTCCACCCGTTTCCAGTACCCCGCCGTCGGCTTGGGGTTCACCAATTCAAAACAATAGGCTTCATTTTTTGCCGGTGTCTCCTCAAGCGTCTCTGAAAGTACAACGTTTTGGTAAGGCTCTAGCGCTTCAATGCTAACGCGGGACACCTCTTCGCAGCCTCCAGGATGATACTTCAGCAACACGACATCTTGCCGCGCCGATTTCATGAGCCCCGCATTTTCGACCATTGCGGTGGCAAGGAACTGATCGCCTTTTTTATCAATACCGCATGGCTCGATAATCAAAGTGGCTTCTTCAGGCGAATGTCCTGGCAGTAACGCGTACCCAAAAACAAGCTGCCCATCGCGATCGGATCCAAGCAACTTGAAATCGTAGTCGAAACGGTTGTAGCCAAAATCCCCTTGGAATTTAATCAGCAAGTCATCACCCTGCGGTGACGAATCAACCGCTTTGGCTCCCTTACCGATGTTCACCACGCGATCTGAACCAATCCGTAAGGTCTTTAAATCAAGGTCATCGGCAGGCGAAAATCCTGGTTCAGCTTTGATCAGCACATCTAAGTTGGAAGTTTGAGCATCGATGGTGGGTGATCCGCTAATTGAAATAAGTTTTTCGACCGCCAGCGGAAGGACGACATGTTTCGAACTGTGATTGTCGTCGCCTTTGTCATCGGATTTACTGACGTCCATGACGGCCAAAGACATATGGGTGGCGCGCCCTTTGGAGTCTTGGATCATTTTAGGTCTTTCAAATTTGTACCAACGGTTTTGGGTGCCGTCGGCGAAACGAAATGAATCCGGGCCGTACGCCAATCCCCCTTCGTGCTTCCAATGAACCGCATCAAGAGAACGGATATGGCAACTCCGTCGATCGAGGGCGTGATTAAACACACAATGGTACTGATGCCGACTTTTCCAGAGGACAGGATCCTCGGCATACCCGGTGTTTCTGGGATAGCCGGAGATTGCGATCATTCGATAAGGCCCCTTCATTCCACTGGTCGAGTAAGTGATGCCACCTTCTTTGGTCATCATTAGGATATTGCCATCGGGGCGCAGTTCGGTGCTAAGATTTGACCCCAACCATTTTCTAGAATGTTCGTCCAAAACATGGCGGCGAAAACCGCGCGGGTCCAGCTTCATGGAGCCGATATGCTTCCAAGGCCCGGCCATGTCTTTGGCGGCGTAAATTCGGTTGCCGTTTAGCGTATGTACCACGAAAGTGCCGTCGGCAAGCCTAATCGTTTCGGGGTTGTGACCTTCTTTGATAATGGTGTCTGTTATCTGATAGGGGCCCAGCGGGTTTTTGGAAAAGCAATGGGCGACTTCAGACTTCTGCCAGCCGAAATGCCCTTTGCTTTCTGGCCAACGGCAGATTGCCATGTGATAGTTTCCGTCATCGCAAAGAATAGGGTTTCCTCCCCAGTAGCTCCATTGATTGCCTTCGATGCCGTTTTGCACATCGCGCGGCAATACTTCTGGACTGCCCCAGATTCCTTCCGATTCGAGTCCATCGGTGATGGGGCGGGGAAGAATCAAGTCCTGAAATTGAGCCCCTTTTACGAAATTTTCAAAGTATGGGTTGGGCGGTTGAACTTGCGATTGCTGCGCGGTCACAATTTGGCTCAAGTAAATGCAGATTAAGCCAAACACCACGGGCATCGTTTTAAACATGTTTCTCCAATTGTGTGCGATTCATTCTTACTTATGCCGAAGGCTAATCAGATTATTTTACCCGCGCAATGGCGGGTTTCCTAGGTTCAGCGCGGGCTTCCGTGTGGGAAAGAAGAGGCTGGCCGGCGACAAGATTCTATCCGTCAAAACAAGGCGCGGTATTCAAAGGCCCGCGCAGACTGCGATTACTGAGTACTCAGCAGCGTGACGAAGGGGGCGATGTCCAAAAAATTCACGACTCCGTCTCGATTCTCATCGCCAAGTAAAAACTCCGGGATCCCTTTGCTAACAACGCCGTGTGGGCAACTATGCTGTCAGTGGACGTTCCTGCTCAGCCCCAACAAGCGGAATATTCTCAGCGTTTTTACAGTCGAAACGCGTTTGGTTCGACATTACCGATATCGTCAGGATTTATCGGATATAATCAGCGGCCCATCCATACGATCGCTTATAAGGCCTTCCCATGAACCATCGTCCCAGACGCCAGCCGAGCTCACTCAATTATTCTGCCCTTGAAGCGCGGGAAGTGCTTACCGCCTTCCTGCCAGCATCAATTAGCGTCACCGCAAGCAACGAGCTGTTGATCATCGCTGATCCAAACTCGACCAACACCGAAATCGAGATCACCGAATCCGCAAGTACGAATTTAATCACAGTCTCCGAGACACGTCCGGGTGGTTTGACTCAGGAGACGACATTTCCAACTGCCAGCGTTGACAAGCTGAGATTTATCGGAAGCGACCAACGCGATGTGGTTACAAACGAAGTCAATGTGAACGTCCTCATGAGCGGACGCGGCGGAAATGATATTCTCGAATCAGGTAATAGATCTAATCCTGTAAATGCGGTCGCGATCTTGTACGGTGGCGACGGTGACGATTTTTTGTTTGGCGGTGATGGCAGTGATCGTCTCTTTGGTGGCGAGGGAAATGACCTTCTCCGGGGGGGAGATGGCCTTTCTCTCAGTAGTGATTTGTATTTTGGTGGTGGTGGCGACGATAGAATTTTTGGTGAAAGGGGCGATGATGTAATCTACGGCGGCGCAGGGGACGACTTTATTTTTGGCGGCTCTGGAGATGACTTCATCGTTGCCGGAGACGGAAACGACGAGATCGAAGCCGTCAATGGCGATGACATGGTGTTTGGCGGAGGCGGTGACGACACAATCCTCGGAGGCTTCAATAGTGATGTCCTACGTGGTGGACCCGGGAACGACACAATCGACGGCGGAAATGGAGTCGATCGAATCTTTGGCGATGGGGGCGACGACATAATCACAGACTTGCGTGGGGACTTTGTCACACGTGGGGGCAATTTCCTCTCCGGCGGCACAGGGGCGGATCGAATTACCGGTGGAGATTTCCAAGATACCATCAGCGGTGGCGCTGGAGACGACATCATCGACGGCGGCGGCGAAGTGGACGTTCTCTACGGCGGCTTGGACAACGACATTCTGCGCGGCGGCGATGGAAACGACAGGCTCTTCGGCGAATCCGGAAATGATCGACTTGAAGGCAACGAAGGCGACGATCAACTCATTGGTGGTATTGGAATCGACGTTCTACTCGGATTCGCAGGTAACGATTTCTTGGACGGTGGCGGAGGCAATGACTTCCTTCATGGCAATGAAGGCAACGATGTGCTCAGAGGTGGCGCAGGAATTGATCGTCTGTTCGGCCAGAACGGAAACGATAGACTCGATGGTGGCGGCGGCAATGACCTTCTCTATGGAGGTGCTGGAGCTGATGTTCTCTTGGGCGGCGCCGGAAATGATATGTTGCAAGGCCAAGACGGACGTGATCGACTTCAAGGTGGCGGTGGCGCTGACAATCTTTTAGGCGGTGGTGATGACGACGTGCTCGTGGGAGGATTGGGTGCCGATAGAATCGCTGGTAACGCTGGACGCGACATTTTCGACAGCTTAGACAACTTGGACACGGTCGTTGATTTCAATCCCGCAGAAGACTTTCAAGTCTAGAAGGCGACGACCGTATGGTGCCCACTGCAATTAAATAGGCAATTAACTTGGGACTCATTTTAAGGAGTGCCAATCGGATTGATCGACGTT
>CALDEW010000197.1 GCA_937942355.1 uncultured Pirellulaceae bacterium
CAAAGAGTACCCCAACAGATTCGCCGGTTCGTTGCCCGCATTGTGGATTTCGATCCAATCCGAAGAAGCATTGTTCCCGTCTAACAACGTGCCTCGATTCGCAGCCACGAACTCGGAGATAAACAAATCAGCTGCCAGCAGTCGGCGATCTTCTAGGCGGTTGTAGGTGTCGTTAACATTAGAATCTGATCGTCTTTTACGGCAGGTTCTCATGCGGTACCACTTGAACTGGGATGAAGGAGAATGTCTTGAAGAGACCCTCTATAATAACCTACCGTCGTCTTTTCTAAAATTACAATTTGCCTAAATTCAACGCCACGGTGTACATAAAGCCCATGAATGGCCTGATAGAAAGGGTACGCAGCTCACATCAGGCCTATGGCGCGTTTTGGTCTCTTGACCCCCCGTGTCATTTTGCGCCTGAAACAGTACCACCTGTTTGCGCCCCAAACAGTACCACTTCCTCCTATCTTAACATGGTTTTGGGAACTGGTACTGTTTGCTTTATTGGTCTTCGGTCGTCGACCCGGTTTGCGCTTTGGTACTGTTTGAATTTTTCTTCGATTTATTCAAGCGGTAGCTTCGGCCCTTTAACTGAATCACTTCGCTGTCGGCCAAGAAGCGGTCAAGGATCGCCGTGGCACTTGGCACGTCGCCAAGCAGCTTGCCCCATTCTTCCAATGGCCGATTGCTAGTCATCATCGTGCTGCGCAGACCATGCCGACGCATGATCACTTCAAACAGATACTCGCCACTGCGTTTTGGCAATTGTTTCATCCCCATGTCATCAATGATCAGCAGATCGGGCTTCAGGTATCGCTCCAAGATCTTTTCGGTCCCGTCCATGGACTCATCAAGCATAAAGTCGCGGACCACATCGAAGATACTGCGATAGTAAACCGTTATTCCCACTCGGATTAACGCGTTTCCGATCCCTTGGCAAAGGTGACTCTTTCCTGTCCCCGGAGGCCCGATCCACAGCACGTCTCGCGCCTCACGCACGAACTTTCCCGTCGCCATCTCAAAGATCTGACTTTTGTTCACCGACGTGTTGAAACTGAAGTCATAGTCCTCTAGGCGACGCAATTCGCGGAAGTTGGCTTTCTTTGTCCGGCGAGCGATCTGTCGCTCGCCACGCACGTGCAACTCATCTTGCAACATCAATTCTAAGAATTCACGATGCGTCAACGCACTGGATTGGGCTTCGTGAAGGCGCAGTTCCAGCGACTGCGTCATCCCGCTGAGGCGAAGCTTTTTTAACAACGGAAGTAAAGGTTCAGTCATGTCTAATTTCCTTGAATACTTTGGTGGACAAACTCTTCATACTCACTGACCGGTCGGATGATCGGATGCGAGTCCATGAACTCCATGGTTTCTTGGCGTGCTTCCTTGTCGGACTCAAGGAACTTTTTGAGAGCGCGGTAATTGAGCGTGTTGCTGCGCCACGCTTTGTCGCAAGCGGCCTCGATCGCAGCGGTTTCATACTTTTGGCAAAGGCTCAACAAGCCCTGTAGAACACGGCACGATTCAATGCCGCGACTGGCCACAACGGCTTCTGCCCAGCGCGTCGCCGCTGGCCCGATTCGCCTTGTTTTCCCGAGGAAATACTCGATTCCTTTCTCGACTGAGCTGATCTTGTGAGAATGAATATGAGCCCGATCGGTGCTGAACTTCCCGGGTTCTTGAACCAGATGTGTGGCGATCACGTTCATCTGTCGGTCCAACACCCGAAGCATTCTCGAATCCCATCGCACCCAAACATCACTGCCCAAATACTCCGGCGGAACACTGTAAAAGGCACGTTTCACCGCCACGTGCCCATCGCGTGATACACGTCGCTGGCCTTCGTGGTAAAAAGGAAATCGCTGTGATGGCAGAGGGCCGAGTGCGGGCTTTTCGACCGATTCAAAAACAGCTTTGACTTGCTTTCTCGTGGTACCGTGGATGCGCGTGTCGGCAACGTTGGCTTCCCATTTGAAGAGGTGCTCGTTTTGCGCGGCAAGCGAATCGAATTGACGCCCCTTGAGTGCGTTCTCTTGAACGTAATCAACACCGCGTTCGACTTTGCCTTTGTGTCGAGGCGTGCGAGGCCGAGTCGGCACAAACGCACAGTCGTAGTGTTTGCAGAAGTCCACGATCTTTGGATTGAGTTCTGGGTCGTACCAGTCGGCGGTGGTGACGGCGCACTTGGCATTGTCAAAGACAACCGTTTTGGGGACTCCGCCAAGTGCCCAGAATGCGTTCTCCAAGACGCGAATGAAGTCTTCGGTCGTTTGGCGAAAGCAGGCTTCGGTATAGCCTTTACGTGAATGGCTCAGGACGGCCCGGAAGACGTGAGTCCGCCGGTGCCTGCCGTCAGCCAAGTTGATTCGGGCACCCGTTCCGAAGTCGACTTGAAGTTCAGCTCCGGGGTCCACTTCGATACGCCGAAACGGCAGTTCTGATTTCTCTTGGAGCTTGGCAACGAAGCGGTAGACCGACCAGTACTTGCCACCAAAATCGTGCTCACCAACGAGGTCTTGGTGGATGCGTTTGGCGCTCAAGCCCAGTTCAAGCATCTCCAGAATCTGAGCTCGAAATGGTTCGCAAGTACTTGTTGATAGCCGCTGAGGGCCTGCCAGTTCGGGTGATGGGGCGACCGCCGACCCGGTTTGCGCCCTGGTACTGTTTGAATCTGCTGCCCCGGTTTGCGCCAGCACCTCAGACCCGGTTTGCGCTTTGGTACTGTTTGAGCCATTACTCGCCAAATGCCGCCGAACGGCACCGCGCGAGACGTTGAGCGTCTTTGCGATGCGACGTTGAGAGTACCCAGCAGCACATAACTGCTTGATTGCCAATGATTTATCCATACCTAACTGATTCGCCATTCTCGCTCCTGGTGTTCGTTTTCGTGCCGAAAACGAACATCCAAATCACGATACTCGACTAAATCAACTGGTACTGTTTGAAGCGCAAATCACTGGTACTGTTTGGGCGCAAACTGACACTAACTCCTAACGCGAAATAAATCGGCTCAATACCATGCTGAGTTATACACCAGTAGTAACCTTAAGAAGTCCAGCAGTAAATTCCAAAAATGCTTTATCAAACTTGAGAATGTGCCGAGCGTTCGCTAGCGCGGTCTCTAATCTCGCGATATCCGCAGCAGTTTCAGCTCGTGATATAAGCCCTCTAATCCTGTCGATTTCTGCAACGCGGACATTTACTTGTTGAAACGCCTGTAATTCGAGTTTTTGTGCTTCAAGCTGAGCCCTTTCTCCAAACGGAGAGAGCCCGGATGGGTCTCGATAGATCGATGGAGAGTTAAAAACGTACCTAAACAGATTCGTGTCCAAGCTTGCAAAGCTAATCGGATCCAAGCTTTCAAACCGTCCGGTCCTAGCGTTGAAGCCTCTCGCT
>CALDEW010000198.1 GCA_937942355.1 uncultured Pirellulaceae bacterium
GGTTCCTACCGGCCTTTTTTTGCAAAGCTTGGACGTGGCCGGTAGGAACCGGCCCTACAATTTACCGCGCGAATCTTTCTTTCACCGACGACCACCATGATGCTTGCTGAACTTGATTGTCTTCGATGACGACCGGCTCACTTTTTACGACATCTGGCTTGTATTGTCGACCGACTTTGGGCATCGCGTCGATGGCGAATTTTGAATTGAGCGTCCCTTCCTTCATCGCTTGGCGAGACAATCGCAGCAGCGTTGCGTAACCGTGGCCCGTTTGCGCGATCGCTTGAAAGACATCCGACACGCGATCCGAGCAAACCATTTTGGCGGTGTTGTCGGCTTGATAAGACGCCACCGAAACCGTGCCATCGCCGTTGGACTTCACCGTCAGACCCGATTCAACGTACAAAAATTTATCACTGAAGGTCTGCGAATCGTTGAAGATTAAAATCTCGGCGCGTTCGCGTCGCGCGAAATGGAGCAACGGTTTCGAATCGTTGTCGATGATGCTCAGATGATGATCGTCAGCCAACCATTGGCTTTGGACGGCTGGGTGTCTTGGGTTTTGCAAACGCAAGGCCCGAAACGCTCCACAGCGCGTCTCGTCATCGCTTTCGCTGAGCAACCCGACCAACGTTTGTTCCGATTGACCATTATCAAGTGACGCCAGCGCGGTGAGTGCTTGCCAACGGAAAGCGGGTTCCGCGATCGCCGCTTCTCGCAGTACCGAAACGCCGTCGTCCTTGCCGAGATAGGCCAGGGCTTGAGCCGCGTAGAACCGGATCGGCAGTTGACGGTTTTGCAGCGATCGAATCAATGTTGGCGTCGCTTGCCGTCCGATGCCTTCTAACCGAACGGCAGCCAGTCCTGCGGAGACGGGATCACTCATTTGATTTTCAAGCAAATCGAGCCGGTTGACCAAGGCTTGAGCGTCTTCGGCGAACGCCAGATTGGAAACGACCTGCGCGTATCGCCCCACGCTATGCCGGTACTGATCGGGAATTTTCAGAGCCACCAATTTATCGGTTTTGGCTTCGGCAACGTTCTTGAGCCCGCCGCCGGTAGAAATTGTGAACCGCCTGTTTAATGCAGAACTGATCTGCGTCGCAGTTCTTATCGATGCACTGCTTTTGCGCATCAGCAACGACAATTCTCTATCTACGTTGGCTCGGCCACCGCCCAGAATAACGCCCCGTAATTTGCCCAGGTCGTCTTTGCCATTTCCGAAAGTCGCGTTGGTCAGGACGCGTCCGATGCCGATGGCTTTGAGGTGGCCTTCTTTGACCGTGTTACCTAATTTTGCCGTGTCGTGTAAGCGCGTGTGGATCGCGAAGCCATTTTCCAGCGAGGTTGCTTCGGTGTCACGGAGCGCCCGGATTTCGAGGTCGATACGATCGCCTTTGCGGACGCCCGGCGGCAGGAAGCTGCGGCACAGTACGATTTCGCTGTCTTTACTTTTGATCAGATCAGCGGCGTCGACGTCGAGTTTCAGTCGTTCGAGTTCTCGTTCTAAACGTCTTCGTATTTCGCCCGGTTTCGCCGCACTGCCGGTGGATTTTAGCTGCGTGACCAGCGCGATGCCTTCGATCTTTTCGCCGCGCAGACCGGCCATCTTGCAAATCGAAGCGATGTACTTCGTATTTGCCGCGACGGGCTCAGCGGAGGCAGCCACAACATCGCCGTCGGGGCTTTGGCCACGTTTGACCAGATTCTGGCATCCACTAGTGGCGACGACCAATCCGCAGAGGAAGATGCGGCGACTGATCGAGCCTAATTCGTTGGTTGATTTCGAAGGTTCGGTTGATCCAACACGTGTATCGGATTGCGAAGTGGTATTGTTTGACTTAAGTAAACCCATCGTGCGGCCTTCGGTGTCTTTGTGGGGGAGCGTTGAGGGCAAATTTTTGTAGGTATATTTTCGGCCCAAGCGGCGACAGTAAAAATGTTGCCCCCGGCTGTCAATTGATGTTTCGCTAGCAGGAATAGGATAGGCTGTTGTGACGCCTTTCGATCTACAAAAAACCAGCGTAACGTATCAGGACAAAAAGAAAGGCGGCTCATTGGCTCTGGTCCATCGCTCAATGCCGCCAACTTTGAATAAGGAAACTAAAAACTAACAATGTTAGCGGTACGGGCGCCAGCCCTCCGGTTGGTCCAGTGACGTTTTCACCATGTTTCTGGCACTGGCTCCGCAACCGGCGGCTAATGCCTCGCGGCTCAGTTGTGTAACGTTTGTGGTATTGCGCTGGCACCCCGTCGCTACTTTTGTCCCGTAGATATTCGCGAGCTTCAGTCGGGCAACTTTTTTAATCAACTGAAAGATACGGTTTAGACGCTAAGTCGCCGGAAAAAGATTGAATGTGCGTGGTTTGTGGGTTATAATTGAGTTGAGTGAGGCCGATAGATCCACCGCCCGGCCCTTTTAGATTGCCTGTATTTCTGTAAAAGAAAATCACATTATGCGAACCATCCTGTTGTTGCTTTCGGTCAGTTTCTTTGCCTCAGTATCTCACGCTCAAACGATTGTTGTTGAGGACACCAATCTTTTGTTTAGTGCTTCAGCTTCGAACTTCGGCGGCTCAGACAATCACGTCGGAACCGTGTGCCAAGATCTTTCATGCGATGAAACAGCCGTATTCTTTGATTACTCTTCTTCTGCGGGAACCATCGAAGCGGTGAACACGGCCATCGACGAAGAATCTGACTGGTATGTTCTTGGGTTTGGAGAAGAGTTCAGTTCGGCGTCAATTGCTGCCAATCAGCATCCGATCATATTTACGACGGACAACCCGCGCGGCCCCGTATCTATTGGAGGCCCGGATATCTACCTTGGCGTTAGCACTGGGGTCGGCTTTCAACCTATTATTGACCCTATCAGCGGATTCTCCCCGCCCAACCGTGACGTTTTTGGCTGGGTACATTTACGAGACAACGGCGGGGAACTCGAGTTTGTTTCAAGTGCAATGGCTTACGGAAGTGAGGGTATCTTCGCCGGGACGACGACCGCTGTGCCCGAACCTGCCAGCGGCACGGGGATCCTTTTGCTTTCGATCATTGCAGCGCTTTCGAGAACGCGAAGAATTTGAGCACGTGCAGGCCAATCTCGGAATGTCATAGAGAGCAAATACCAACGCTACGTCGTGTGGCAACGGCCGAAGAAGATAGCCTGGATGAGCCAACAAGAGTGCGATACTTTGCCGAAAGAAATTGAAATTCGGTTGGTGGCCGTTGTCATTGACCAACTCGGTTTTCGACCTAAGAGGTGCACCATCGCCACGACCATCAAAGACTCCAAGGTCTACGATCGTCAGTGGATCACTAACGTCTATCGCTGCCGTTGAGCTTCACCTCGACGATGCAGTCACTGGCAAGCA
>CALDEW010000199.1 GCA_937942355.1 uncultured Pirellulaceae bacterium
ATTGAGCCCAACGGCAAAAAAAGACATCAAATCTGTCCACAAACAAACGCCAAAAAACAGACATCAAAAAACTGAGACGCTCGGTTATCAATAATTCGCAATTCAAGAAAATGTCGGGCGCATCAAGAGTGCCCGTCCTACCGATTTCCGCAACGTGATTCGAGCGTCAACTTCATGACCGGCCGGGGCCAAATTCATGACAGGCCGTGGGCAAGCCTAACGATTCCGCCAAATCAATCGGTCTGCTATCCCAAGTTCCGCTTGAACTTTCGCGATGTCGGATTTGAAGCGCTTGGCGTCAACCGGGTAACCCTTGGTCGGCTTGAGACCAGGAATCTGCAACTGCCAGAAATCATTCCACAACCGCATGAAGACTTCACGTAAATACTTTGACACCAGCGACGACAATGCCGTGGGCAGAAACGATTCGCCCTTGGCTTGAAATCGAACCACAACGTCTCGACCACTTTCGCGAAAACTATAGTCGCTGGCTTCAAGCGATTCCTCTCCGACGATCACAAACTCTTCAGTCAGGTACTGTTGAAGCAGCGCCGAATACTTGCTGCGACCACCATGCTTGTCACAGCCAATTTCAAGATCGTCGTCGGTCTTGGCCATCATTCGCTGAACAATCTTGAGCGTTTCGGCGGAAAGCAAAGTCGCTTTGTTGCCAAGCACCTCGACCTGCGAGTTAAATTGAGGAGGAAAAATCGCAGCGCACTGGATCTCAAGCAGTTCTACCGAGGCGTTGGCACACTCGGCTTGAAACGCGCCAGCTAAACGTTTGATGCGTTCAGGTTCCGACTTTAGTGGTAACTCTAGTTCGCGCCCGCTAAGCCATGTTTGATCCGGAATTCGGTCGATGAACTCGGCTGGTGAAATCATCTCCAGCAACTCAACCCAGGTCTCAGGTATCCGGCCGTTCAAACTAAACAGCACACTCAAGACCGACGTTTCGAGCTCGCCAATAGCCCCAGAACTGTAAACGCGTTTGGAATCGGCGATGAAGATGCCTTCGCCTTTTTTAACCCTTGATTGGCGAACCGATTCAGTAAGGGCCTGATAGAGATCCGTTGATACGTCTTCGGTTTTCCAAAGCGTGCCCGTAACGGTCAGTGGTCCCAGGTTAGGACCATAACCGGCCTCATCAGTTCCAATCAGAAACGACACTTCGACCTCAAAAAGGTTATCCAGATTATGTAACTCGACCAATCGCCACCTCAAATCGCGCACTGTCGACACGGCTGTCGACTGGGCAATTTGAAACATCCTGCCATTGTTGACTTTGGTGGCAGAAAAGAAATAGTACTTGTAAGATTTGTTGCAGAGAATTCGTCGCAACACATCTGTTTTAAAATCAAATTCAAAACGGCTAACAATAATGAGTCAACCAACCAACCTGCAAGACTTTGATTGGAAACAACAGCCAGAAGCCGATTTGATGTACCGGCAACTGGTAGATGACTTCTGCGAGGCATGTGATTTTGCGGATATGCTTCGCGACCAGATGTTTACCCAAACCGGAACTCGATTGATCGACTGGGTCGATCATATTGCGATCAGCCAAAGCACGCACCTCAACGGGACTTCGTTTGAAGAACAGTTGGTTGAGTTCGGATATGCATTTGATGCCGAAAACGAACATGGACGCTGGTATACCCATGATGGTGGTCTGTTCGTTCCAATCTGTGTTAGCCAATCTGAAGTTCGGCGGCTGGTGCTCCGCGTCGAGCGAGTTGACGATTTCCTGGCGGCACATCGAATCTACGACGTGGCGATTGAAGGCACTCGCTGGAGCCAAATGCGAAGGGCCAAGATTGTTGCTGACGATGTTTGTGAGTTATGGGTTTGCGAGCGGCACGGCTATCCTAGCTGGTCCGTTCCTTATCACTCCGATGCGGTGTTAGCAGTAGCAGCCCAGCATTATGAAGCCTTCAAACTGCGACGGCGCGATTTTGAAACCGACGCCGAAGGTTTCGCTCTGGCCCGCAGACTCATATCAGCCGCCATCAAAGATCTGGGCGTCGACTGGACCTGCGATTTGTTTTTTGCAACAGAGCGCGAGTTCTGGCAACGTCGAAATCTGGCAGCGCGAGTGCAAAAGGGCCGTCAGGATCGGCTGGGGCTAGGCTGGGCCAACCACGATCACCACACTTATCGCAGCAGTCGATCGGGATTCCAACCGATGATCGAAGTCTTCGAAATGCTTGGCTTTCATTGCCGCGAACGATTCTACGCGGGTAAAGAAGCCGGTTGGGGAGCTCAAGTCCTCGAGCAAGCCGGAACAGGAATCATCATTTTCGCTGACGTTGATTTGTCTCCAGAGGAATTGGCAGGAGACTTCGCACACAACCGGCTTGCCGAGCAACTGGAGCTTGGAACGGTTGGTCTATGGTGTCAGCTTCACGGCGAAGCGTTCTTGCAAGCCGGAATGCATCACCTGGAGTGCACGTTTGATTTCGATGCGGCCAGAGAACAGTTGGACGCAGTCGGCATCAAGAGCATGCGTCCCTTCACCGATTTCGGATATCTTCGTCAGGCATTCACGACCGGCGAGATCTGGAAAGCGATTCCGCAGCGGACGCAGGCCGCCGTAACCAAGGGCTTCATCACGGCTGAGCAAGCCGAAAAGTTCCTGACCGAGGGCTCGATCGGATCCCACATGGAAATCCTCGAACGCAACGACGGCTTCAAGGGCTTCAACCAAACCGGCGTCAGCGATATCATTCGAAAGACAGATCCGCGCACGATCAAGGTTGGCGAAACGTAGTCGTCGCCTAGCGATCGATTAACCTCTCGGCTCGGCGAGTTTGTGATTTCATTGGCCGGTTTGGCGTTAGCCCAATGGCACTCAATTTACGTTGGCCAAGCAGGCAGAAGGAACAACGCAATGGAAACCCGACGCGTTAGCGAGGGCGAACTAAATTTTAGCTTCGCCCGGCTCACGCGTCGGGTTTCCATTTCAGGAGCTTACAGCCGCTCGTGGCAAACATCGTCTTCAAGAAACTCGACACCGAAGAACCAGCCAGTGCCGGTTTCCCGGCGATGTCGCACGACCGCAATGTATGACACCGCGTCTTCCTGGATCGTAACTCTCAAGTAGTTCACATCTAGCGGATCATTGCATTCAAGACCAATTCCACCGGCGCTGATATCAACTGACATCCCCCAAGTCGCCGCGCCCATCATCGACAGGTCGTCATCAAGCGGCTGAATCGTCAATAACGTCCGCCGCTCGTATCTACGGTATCGCCGTCGATTCTGATCCGAAGATTGAAATAGAGATGCGCCCGGAAGTTTGTGAAGTATCGCTTGAAGTAGAGTCATCACCGCTCCTAGCAAAGAACATGCTGGAAAAGGCCAAAGGTAGAAGAGGAATGGGAAAGAAGAGCCATCTGAAACCTACCTTTGTTATGCGCAGCAGGTCGGCAAAATCTTGAACTTTACCGGATTTTAAGACTAGCTTCGGCCTCTAAGTTCTCAATGGTTCTCAAAAATCCAAGTGCCTGAGAGCTTGGATAAGCCGTTTGGCCCAGGCCGCGTTTTATAAATTCCTTCCTAGGGAGGGCGAAGCTCCTGCTGAGCCAGC
>CALDEW010000200.1 GCA_937942355.1 uncultured Pirellulaceae bacterium
GGCCAGGTGAGCCCAAGAGTCCGACGTTACATTGCGGCGGTCAATCATTTCGAACTTCTCTGGATTGGCGGCAAAGAGAACTAGATCACCATCGGCGGTCAAAGCTAGGATACGGTTTCCGTTGGCGATCAAACTGGCGTACTTGGCAAATTTTTTGCTGCTCCATTTGACCGCGCCCGTTTCCAATTCCATGCAGGCAAATCTCTGATTTTGTAGAAACGTGTAAGCGTGCCCGTCGATTGTCACAGGCGTGGTCATGTACCCGCGTGCCTTGTTCTTCCACTTTTCGGACAACTGGTAAGTTTGCTGGTTGGTCTTTGCAATCGACACCATTGTGGTTGGGTGTTGGTAGTTGCTAATAAACAGCATGTCATTGAAAACCGTTGGCGTAATGATACTCATTCCACGAAAGGCTGGTGTCGGTTGATCCCAGAGCACTTTGCCTGATTCCAAATCGACGCCCAGAAGATTATTGCGGCCTTGCACCAGCATCTGACGCTCTCCGGCGATGGTCTCGATCGCAGGCGACGAAAAAACGCTGCTGTTTTTCCCCGGCCCGTCGGATGCCGTTTGCCAGATCGATTCGCCCGTTTGTTTGTTTAATTTGTGCATCGCACCGCCGGCTTGCATATACACCGCGTCGCCATCGACCAACGGAGAACACACGCAGCCAAACATCGGAGCCGGTGAACTGTTGAGCGCAGGAAAGTCTTTCTGCCAAATGATCTTGCCCGACGTCGCATCGATACAAACGAGCACATCTCGAATACCGCCAACGTAGAGCTTGCCATCGGAATAGGCCGGCGTTGAACGGATCCAGCTGCCGTTGGCGCGGGCGAAGAACGGAACCTTCATAGATCCCGTCCAATTAACCTCCCACTTCTGTTTGCCCGTTTTTCGATCCAAGCAACGCACAAATTCATCTTTTTCGTCTACCGTTTCGGTGATAAAAACAGAATCGCCAACCACCAAAGGGCCAGAGTAACTCGGGCCCAGCGCCGTTTGCCAATTTTGCGTAAGGCGTTCTTTGGACAACGTCTCAGGCCACGGCGCAGCATCGACTTTCCCATCGCGCGACGGGCCTCGCCACTGCGCCCAATCCGAAGTAGTACTGGCCTCCTGGGCAAAGGTAGATGCGCTGGCCAAAGACAGGGCGACCAGACAACAACAGATTGTGCAAACATTTGCTTTGGCCATATACTGCGTGACATACTTCATTCTCTGTATCCTTAGATAAAATTTACAACAGGATCTCAAACGGTCGCCCGATTCAGGGGAGAAACGGCGCTTCATCGTACCAGATGCGATGAACCGCGCCCGAACCGTTTGAACGATCATCGAGATCTCAATGCAGCTACCTTCTTCGTCAAACAATTTCCAACCTGAGCACGCGGCTCTTTTAAGATCCAGCTTCGCTCGACTGCTGACACGTGCACTTTTGCCTGGCACGGATGATCTTTCGCCACAAGCGTACGCTCAGGCTCTATTCGAATCACCGGCAGTCATCTTGTCTCATGGACTGCAAGACGATCCGATTTTTAACTACGGAAACCTAGCGGCGCTGAATCTATTTGAAATGGACTGGGCCAGTCTTACCCAATTGCCGTCACGCAAATCGGCTGAACCCCTTAACCGCGCCGAGCGTGCCCGATTGCTGGACGCGGTCGCCAGCAATGGATTTATCGATGACTATTCTGGCATTAGAATTTCATCCCGTGGTCGCAGGTTCTTGATCCCCAAAGCCATTGTTTGGAACCTTGTCTACGATGACGGGGAGTTTCGAGGGCACGCGGCAACGTTTTCGGACTGGGAATATTTGTAGGCCGAACCGAGCCAGCCAGTGTTACGCAGGGCGCTGTTGATAGAAACAAGTTAACAGAATTTGGACAGCTGCGTTTGCAGAAAATGGGCTGGCGCTGTTCCGGCTTTGCGGATGGTTAGTTGTTTGGGAGAAGGAAAGCTTTACCCAGTGGCTTGCCGTAACTGCGCCTGCGGCTTGGTACGGCCTACTTCTATTTCAGGTCGATCGTGCGGATCGTGACCTCGTCCAAGTACGCTTCGCCAAAACCGGTTAGATCAAACCGCACATTCAGATCACCCGCTTTGTTGATGCTGCGGTAGAGCGTGAACTCTTCCCAGCCATCGGTGGAGACGATGCGTTCGGCCAGGGATGGGCCTCCGAAAGAATCGGTGATCTTCAATCCGTCCATATTCCCTCGGAGGGTTTGGGGCACGTTGACCCAACCGTGAATTTGAACCATTTGGTTGGGTTGAACTTTCACCGCCGGGCTGACAATCCATAGCGGCGTTTCTTCTAAAACGCTTGCCGAAGAGTTTGGCGTTACCGTCATCTTCAAGCTCTTGCGTCCCAAGACGACCTGGCTGTTGGAGAGTTCGACGCGCGTACTCAAGTTAGTCGCGTCGATGCGGTGATTCTCCCAGCCCGATCGCTGCATGTGTTCGAGGCTTTCAAAGTCACCCGCCGGCAGTCCGTTAGGATCCCAATCACCAGAGGTTTTCAGTTTATCCGTCAACTGCCAATGCAAAGGAATCAGACTGGCATGAGCCACAAAAGGTGTCGAAGTTTTTGATTGGAACAAACCCAATGGCCCGACGGCCGTTTCGCGGCGACTGAACCCCAAACGTTCTTCGGTTCGATCAAGAAATGTCGTCGCGGCATCGCCACTGTTTTTGAGGATTAGATCGCTGGCGGCGCGATAGGCGGTGACGGCTTCATTGAGCGTACCACCGAGTTCAGCCGACCCGCGTCCCATCCGCGCCATTTGCTGGTCGATCAATTGCATGATCGCGATCCATTGTTGTGACAGTTCTGACCGCATTTGCTGAATCGGTTGCTTGCCGATGCGCTGATACGACTGCGAAAGTTGACTGACGACCAGTGGGTCTTGTGTGAAAACGACGGCCGTCAAAAAAGGACAGTCGGGAATTTGGATTTCCGTCCCCCCCATGTTACGCACCGACGACAACAACTTCAGCCGCGTATCGGTCAACTGGTAGGCTCGATCGGTGAACGCCGACGCGGTGTCGGAAATCGAAATGTCTCTCAAGGGAACATCACCGGCCCAATATTGTTCGTGATGAGTGGGCCGTTGAATCAGCAACAACCTTGAACGATTCGTATTGAAGGCTGTGATCTCTACCGCGGGATCATCGTTGGGGACTGCGCCCATCATGGCTCCGCCGACAGCCCACGGTTCAATTTGCTGTACGAACGCGTTGGTCAATTCGATCGTCATGGTTCGCAATCGCGACGCAGGATCAGGAGCGTCCAATCGATTTCTGGAACGAAAACGTAGCCCTCTGGCTCCACCGGTGATTGCCTCAACGGCAAGGAATTGCAGTTGTTGAGGTTCGATCGGAGTCGGTGGTGTCTGCTGCGAGATGGTGGTGACCTGATCCAGCAACGATTGGGAAAGCTCCGTCTGGATGTCCGCCCAAACGGGTTTGCTGGTCGCAACGCTGTGGGCTCTTTGCCGCAGCCAATCGCTGTATTGGCTGGCGATGAAACTGGTGCCCAGCGGCTGAACACCAACGGAGAGGATATCGAGTTGCTGCGCGAACTTTGACCAATTTTGGGAAACGTTGCCGACGATGGGACGATCTTCGCGCAGATCGG
>CALDEW010000201.1 GCA_937942355.1 uncultured Pirellulaceae bacterium
CGCTGAGGGCCCTCGGGCACACCTTCCGTTATGTGTAACTAGCGCATGCTTTCGATCAACGGAGACCAACCGTAACTCGACGGCTCCGTGCTTCAAGGCATGGTCTGCACGCAACATTGACCTGATGGCTTGTTTGCGGACGCGGCGGCTATGCGCCGTTCGGCGCATTGGTCACTCTCTGCCCGACTCCACTTGGCGTTGCGGGCATCACTGGCGTTAGTAGCAGACAACAAAGATACGGCGTAAAGCCCTGTTTGTTGTTTATGTTTCGGCCGTGTGGTAAACTTGCGGGATGATCGAACCGTTTCCCAATGCCTTGTTCGGTGTGGGGTAGGGCATCCCACTGGAAAGCATCTTTAACGCTTTGGTGATCTGACTCTTTTGTTGATTTCAAAGTCGGCAACGAAAATTGATTTCGAATTCTACAACGAAACTTGGGAGCTTGCAGAATTATGAACACTCGTATTACGAAACGCCAAAGGTTCAGAGTGAATCGCTTTATCATCCTTTTAATGTTGTTCTTCGCTTGGAACGGCACTGCTGCTGCACAAACGTTTACCGACCAAACGAGCTTGCTGTCCAATCCCGGCTTCCACAGTGGCGTCGCCATGGGCATCGCAGACATGAATGGCGATGGCTTGGATGACATCATTCGTTTGAGTGACGCCAGCGATTTATTTATCGAGCACCAAGAAGCACCCAACGCAGCGTTTAGCAGTTTTAGCTATGGCGACATCGGCAGCGGATCGGAGTGGAGTTTGTGCATTGGCGATGTCGATCGCAATGGCTTCAACGATTTGGTTGTCGGGGGGGCTTACAACGATCTCAAACTATTGAAGGCCAATTCCACCGGGGCCAACTACACCCAATCCGATTTGCCCAATTCCAATATCTTTTTACAGGGCTCAAATATTGTCGACATCGACAACGATGGTTGGCTGGATATCTTTGCCTGTCATGACGATGACGAAAGCCGCAGTTACCGTAATCTTGGAGATGGCAATTTTGTGTTTGACAATAGTTTAATTGCAACCGCTTTGCCGACGGGCAATTCGGGGAACTATGCGAGCATTTGGACTGACTATGACAATGATGGAGATTTGGATATGTACCTTTCCAAATGTCGGCAAGGAGTTGATAGTCCTGACGATCCACGCAGAATCAACCAGCTGTTCCAAAACGATGGAGCCAACAATTTTAGCGAGGTCGGAGCTGCGGCAGGTTTACGATTTGGCGATCAAACATGGGCTACAGATTTCGCGGATTACGACAACGACGGGGATATGGATTGCTTTCTCCTTAACCACTACACCAGCAGTCGTTTGATGCGAAACAATGGTGACGGAACCTTTACTGACGTAACCGCTTCCAGCGGAATGAGTGCTGATGACTTGGATTTTTTTGGCATTCAGGCCATCTTCCGCGATTTCGATAATGATGGTTTTGTTGATCTACTGGTTGCAGGGACTGAGCAACGTTTGTTTCGGAACAACGGCGATAGTACCTTTACACGCCTAGCGAATCCTTTTACGTCCGATGCGATGGAATCATTTGCCGTCGGTGATTTGAATTCAGATGGCTATCTGGATATTTATGCGGGGTATGCCAACCTGTTCAACTCGCCTTCCAATATTGATGACACTTTGTTTTTCAATGATGGAGGCAGTAATAATTTCTTTTCTGTTTTGCTTCAAGGGACAGACAGTAATAGCAACGGCATCGGTGCCAGAGTGGAACTACACGGCCCTTGGGGGATCCAGCATCGGGAAGTGCGGTCGGGAGAAGGCTATGGCATTATGAATAGTTTGCGTCAGCATTTTGGAGTCGGTTCAGCAACATCGATTTCAAAACTGGTGGTGAAGTGGCCTTCGGGGACAGTTGATGAATTATTGAACCCAGCCATCAATGCGCAAATCACTTTGGCCGAAGGAAGTAACCCACAGATTTTGCTGGGAGATTGCGATCAGAACGGAATTGTTAATTTCCAAGACATCAATTCGTTTATCAGTATTCTGGCGTCCCAATCTTTCCTCGATCAAGCGGATTGTAACCAAGACGGCGAGGTTGATTTTTTTGACATCCAGCCATTTATTCGAATTTTAAGTGGCAACTAGAGAGCAAGCTCCTTCATTTCAGATCTTCAAAAATGTATTCGCAGCGGTTCCCCGGCAAAGGTAGAAGCTCGACCTTGCGAAAGTCCAATTGATGCCCTTCGGCTTGCAAGCTGATACTGCCTCCGACGATCAACCGTTTTTCGCCTAGGTCTGCCAGGAAGGCTTTTGTTTTGGGAGCTTCGGGGTCGAGCCATTTCTTATCGCCGGGATCGAATTGCGGCTGGCTGTATCGAATCACAGCTTTGCCATTGTGGCGATGTTCCAGCAGTGAGCTTCCGTTGACGAAGATCTCCACCGTTTGCCATTGGTCTTGTGGAGGGGCTGGGTTGTTGGACTCAATGACATGCTGTTTGACAAGCTGGCCGTCGATGACGACATGGCTCGCGGGAGTGCAAATATTCAAGTTGTTCCGCTTTTTCTTACCGGGCACATCAGCGAGAAATTGCATTTCAATCGAAGCCGGGAACCCTTGGTTTAAACCCATGGTTTGGGGATCCTGACCATGAACCATCACGCCACTATTGAATAGATTCCAGCGCGGAGCGTTGGGATACTTTTGGCCGTTAAACTTATATTCGATCCGCAGGCGATAGTGGCTGTAAGGCGTGTTGTAGAAGAGATGCCCAAAACGATTCTCGTATTTCTCTCCGTAGACTTCGGGGTCAAAGACGACTTTGAGCAAACCGTCTTGAACGCGGTAAGTGTCGCCGAAATTCTCTCCCAAAGGAAAGCCAGCGAACTTGGGTGTCCAGCCGGTTAAGTCTTTGCCGTTGAATAGCTGAATCCACTTAGCTTCCTTAGCTTCAGGTTTCTCAGCTTCAGGTTCCCCAGCTCCAGGTTCCTGCTGTGAATCAGCTGAGTCCAGGGCTATCGGTGAGATCTGTGCCGTTTGGTTTGAGTCGGTTTGCAGCTGGTCGGTCGACCAAGTCGCAGGGGAATCTGTTTGCTTGATCTCTGGAGTTTGGACGGGATCAGTTGGCTTAACTTCTTGGGCTTGGCCAACGATAGTAAGCTGCAAAAGCAGACAGAATACGCTCATCCGGGAAATTGCGGCTTGTAGTTTGTGATTCATAAAGCACCTGAAGTAATTATCGTCTCCACGATTGTAGTTTAAAAACGTTGCCGGGAGCTGAACTCATTGTCATTCCGAGCTCCAACTTCTCCTTTTTCGGCCGGGATAGAGGATCTCAGTTGGTTGTCCCCCATTTCTTCGGTGAACTGATCGGTGTTGCGACGCTTGTTGGCTTCGGTGAGAAGCGGTATCGTACAAACCTCCCCTCGAGGGACGAGCGTTTCCCCAGATCGCAGACCTTGTATGTCACTAGGAACCTGCGGTATCCAAATACGGATCTTGGCCCATCTCGCGCTGCATCTCCTGCCGTCGGCTTTCGTGATACAGCAACATTTTTCGTGATTTAAAATGGTTGCGTTGAATGTTGGCTTGGGCTTTGTGAAACACTGGCGCAAAACGCTTCAGCGCACCCGAGGGGGACGCATGGTAACCGCGCAGCTTCTGAGCGGCGGACTGGCCGATGCCGTTGTCGAGAATATCATCTTCCAAAGACAAAAACTGACGGAAAGATCCCGGATCGCCCTGCCTGCCACAGCGCCCGATTAGTTGCCGGTCAATCCGCGCCGATTCGTGAAGTTCGCTGCAAATCACATGCAGCCCTCCGGCTTTGCGTGCTTCTTCAGACAGCTTAATATCCGTTCCGCGCCCCGCCATATTAGTTGCGACAGTGACGCGACCGATCTCTCCGGCTGCCGCCACGATCTCCGCTTCGCGCTGGAGATGGCGGGCGTTGAGAACCTCGTGTTCAACTTTTCTTCGTTTGAGAATTTTCGAAAGGATCTCGGACTTGTCGATCGAGCGCGTGCCAATCAAAACTGGTCGACCGGTTCGATGAAGGAGTTCTATCTCATCGGCGATTGCCTGCCATTTCAGTTCGTCCGATCCAAACACGCGCGTCGCCAGTTGAACGCGCTGTGGCGGTCGGTTTGTGGGTACCTTGACGACGTCAACATCGTAAATGCTTTCGAGTTCCGTTTCCGACTTTGCCGCGGTACCGGTCATCCCGGATAGTGAATCGTATTTGAGAAAAAGATCCTGTAACGTGATCCGCGCCGATTCTCCTGTTTCGACACTGACCTTGAGACTCTCTCTGGCTTCGATTGCTTGATGGATCCCCGCCCGCCATTTCCGCCCTTCGGCCAAGCGACCGGTAAACTCATCGACGATTACGACCTCGCCATCGCGGATAACGTAGTGCCGGTCTGCGATATAATTTTCGTTGACATAGATCGCTTGTTCGACTTGTTCGTAGATATCCATGATCGGTGTTTGCTTAAGCAATGCGGGCTGCGGCAGCACACGAACTTGGCGGCGTCCTTGGGCCGTCAACGTGATCTGATTGTCATCGGGGTCGATGGAAAAATGTTCGTCGATCACAAAATCTGGCGAAACCTTAGCGGCCCAATTGTATAGTTCGATCGCCGCCTGAGCGACCTCGTCCGGAATACTGCTGACGATCAACGGTGTGCGGGCTTCGTCAATCAGGATGCTATCGGCTTCGTCGACCAGAATGTAGTTCAAACCGCGCTGGACGATCTGCATATTCGAGTCCGTTTTCGCCTGGACCATGGAAGGTATTTGACTAACGCCGGCGAATTCCATTTGGCGATTGATCAAACGGTCTCGGAGGAAATCGAACCCGATCTCTTTGGCGGTCGTGTAAGTGATATCGCATTGATAGGCCTCAAAACGCTGTGCGCGGTTGCTTTCGTTGGTGATGACTCCGACCGAAAGTCCTAAGCGATCATAGACCGGCTGCATCAATTCGGCATCGCGCGCGGCCAGATAATCATTGGCAGTGGCCAGATGGGCTCCTTCACCGCGTAGAGCGTTGAGATAAATGGGCAGTGTGGCGGTGAGTGTTTTGCCTTCACCGGTTTGCATGACGGCGATGCTGCGATGAAACATGGCGATGCCACCGAGCAACTGCACATCATAGTGCTCCATGGAGATCGTACGCCTGGCGGATTCGCGGACCAGCGCATACGCTTCGACGATCAGATCCTCCAGCGGCGTTCCGGAGCGCGCTTCAAACTTTAGCGCCAGACTTTTCTTGGTCAGCTGCTGATCGGAAAGATCTTGCAGCGTTTTACTGCGGCGAGTGATCCGCCGGACCGCTGATTTCCATTTTGTCAGGGCCGCTGTACCGCCAATGTTTCTCAATTTGGTTAGGAAAGACATAGGCAAATCAGAGAAAACGATTCTTTAGATCATCCGGTGTGCGAAAGTAACGTAGCTTGGCCTTGCAAGCACCGCGATGTACGTGGCATCGAATCCCGCAACTGCGCTTAGTAAGACCTTCGGCTTCGGTCTCGCCAATCGCTCGACGCAGTAGATGCAGTTGATTCGAAGGGATCATAACGCGCGGTCGATTGTGCTAACACTTGGCGTTGCGGTTGTGCGGAGGAGTACCTTTGCGAAAAACTTCCCTGGTAGGATTGAGGTAGCCCGTTAAAATTCGCATTGTTGGGTCGTAAATTCGGCTGTACGAAAGCCCCTTGGTAGGTCGTTGGACCTGGTTGAGCAAAACGCGGCTGATTCTGCTGGCGTGGCTGGTAGTAGGGTTGTACGTATTGCCCGTTGCCGGATTGATTCTGAGCAAATGGAGTTGTCGCACGAACGTTCGTTGCATCCGTTATCGGAAGCCGCGTGTTGTCGCGCCGTTCGTCGATCGATGTTGTTCGGTAATCATTGGACCGAGTAAATGAAACTCCTGAACCGCTGTTGTTATTCAGTGATGCCGTACGCGCGTTGGGTCCGCCGCTGGCATTATTGATTCTGGTCGAAGATTCTAAAACTGAAGGCGCCGAAGACGCGTCTGCAACGCGATTGCTGCCATCTGCTTGACCGGTCGACGAAGTGTTTAGATTGTTGCCATTTGATTGCCGCCAGCCCTGTGTCTGATTAAAATTCGCGGGCCGATTGGCAGGAGTGGGCGCTGTCTGTCGTGTGTTCAATAAACCGCTGGGAAGCTGGCCGACGCGCGTTCCGTTGACGTTGTTGTTAACGCCGGGAATGTTCAATGAATAGGTTGGAGGAGCTGGAATTCTCGACTGACTCCCTGAGTTGATGCGGCCGTTTGCATTGTTGAACCCGAATCCGTTGTTCAAGACGGGGGCATTATTATAACTCGGGGCGGGGTTATACGCCGGCGCGGCGTTGTATCCCTGATGCGTATTGCATCCTGGTGTGGTGCATGGCGGAGCGGTGTTGTAGGGCGTGTATTGCGGCGGAACACCTGGTTGGCGGCATCGACAACCGGCCAAGGAAGCGGCAATCAAGCAGGTCGCTAATGACAGCACAATTGTTCTTTGGGTGGCAGATGAATTAAAAAAATCGACCATTGTCGCGAGTCCTTTTCGATCGGTCGCCCCGGTATTCGCGGGCGGATGCTGGAAAAGTGATCCGATATTCCGGCCGTGATTTTCCGGCGAAATTCGGGTTATTCCGCGGCACACTAGAAAGATGCGGTGGTCACCGCAAGGTCAATATGGCGTTCACAAAAGGTAGGGCCTAATTCATCTAACGCTGGCACTTTGAGAACTTTTCAGATCAACCTTTGAGAGTAGGACTCGATGGGATAACTTCTGTTTCGCTGGCGGTTGGGACGATTTCCAGATTCTTTTGAAATAAGTCGAACCAGAAATCAGCTCAACCGTAACAAGAAGCCGCTGGTTAGGATGACTGGCAGCTGCGGTCGCTTTTATCGACCCAATTCAATCGCTTCGAATCAACCATCGCAAATTGAAATCCACGGAAGGATTCACGATGCTATTGTGCCACCCTTTGGTAACGCCGCGCCGTATTTGTTTCGCTGTCACGGCCACCGTTTATCTGGCATCTTTTCTTCTGGTCCCGGCTGAAGCGCGTGCTCAGCAACCGGTCACGACGCAGAACTTCGCGGTCTTCGCCGACGATCCTCAATACGCCTACCGTATCGCGCAAGAGGCAGAACGGTATCGTAAAGAGCTGTCAAATTCTTGGTTGGGCTACGAAATTGATCCTTGGAAGGAACGATGTCCCATTCGGGTGAGCATCGACATGCATGCTGGCGGCGAAACCAGTTTTGCGTTCCTAATGCCACCGGGCAGCGATCGTGGCGAACCAACGGGATGGGATATGAAAATCTTTGGCCCTCCTGATCGTTTACTGGATGCCGTTTTACCGCACGAGATCACTCACACGATTTTCGCGACGCATTTCGGTCGTCCGCTGCCTCGTTGGGCTGACGAAGGCGCATGCACAACGGTCGAACATGAAAGTGAGCGCAGTAAAAATCACGGCATGTTGATTAATTTCCTCAGCGCGAGCCCTTCGCGCGGAATTCCCTTTAATCGCATGTTCACGATGAAGAACTATCCTCACGACATCCTGCCACTTTACGCTCAGGGCTACAGTTTGGCTCGGTTCTTGATCCAACAAAGCGGACGGAGACAGTTTTTAGACTACATCAGCGACGGTATAAGCAGCGAACGCCCAGGAATGGAGTTGGCCGCGTGGGACCAAGCAACGATGCGGCACTATGGTTTCAAGGACCTTTCCGATTTACAGATCCAGTGGATCCGTTGGGTGCGTGAAGGTAGTCAAGACGGTCCCAATCCTAACAGCCAGCAACTGGCGTCCAACCGCGTGGCAAGGCCCGTCGCGAATCAGCTGAACGAGCGGGGATTCACGGATCCTGATCAGAATTCTACGCGCGTTGCGGCGATGCCCAACAGCGGCGTCGCGCAGCTCCCAATCAACAACGGTTGGTATGCGAAACAAATGAAGGTAAACCAATCGACTCGCCGCGTCACTACCGGCGACGACGATGAAGAGGCTGGCGTTGCGCTGCCACCCAATCCATCCAAAACGATCTGGCGCTAGTTGACTTCCTGTTGTCGCGGGAGCCCAGCAAACGCTTGAGCCCTCAAACCTAGTGCCATGTTCCGCCTTAGATTTGGGGTTGGAGGTAGTGGATGAGGCAACGAGTCCTGCCCCTCC